>JAIXVE010000080.1 GCA_027483175.1 Verrucomicrobiaceae bacterium
GCGGAGAAGTTGAATCTGGTGAGCGGGATTGAGTTGGGTGGGGGCGGGGTGTATGTGGGGGCGGCTCCGTATCTGCTGCATTTGAAGGATGCGGACGGGGATGACCGGATGGATGGCGTGCCGGAAGTGCTGCTGGATGGTTGGGGTTGGCAGGACACGCATGAGACCCTGAATTCGTTTGTGTGGGGGCCGGACGGGTGGTTGTACGGGTGTCACGGCGTGTTCACGCACAGCAGCGTGGGGGTGCCGGGGGCGGCGAAAGAGGCGCGGGTGCCGATCAATTGTCATTACTGGCGGTACCATCCCGAGCGGAAGACCTTTGAGGCATGGGCGTCGGGGACGTCGAACTCGTGGGGGTTTGACTGGAACGAGCGGGGGGACTGGTTCAGCGAGGCGTGTGTGATCCCGCATTTCTGGCATATCATTGAGGGCGGGTATTATCTGCGGCAAAGCAATCCGCTAGGGCATTTCAATCCGTATGTTTACACGAACATCGAGACGATTGCGGATCACCTGCATTACGTGGGGGACACGCCGCACAGCGGGAATGGCGTGAGTGACGAGGCTGGGGGCGGGCATGCGCATTGCGGGTTGTGCATTTACAACGGCGACAATTTTCCGGCGGAGTACCGGGGTCGGGCGATGATGTTCAACATTCACGGCCAGCGGATCAACCAGGAGCAACTGGTGGCGGAGGGATCGGGGTACGTGGCGAAGCACCTGCCGGATTTTGTTAAGGCGAACGACAAGAATTTTACGGGCGTGGCGTTGAAGGTGGGGCCGGACGGGGCGGTGTACTTCATTGACTGGTATGACATGCAGAAGTGTCACCGGACCCAGCCGGAAGTGTGGGATCGGAGTAATGGGCGGATTTACCGGGTGAAGTACGAGAAGACGTGGAAGCCGTGGAAGGGGGATGTGGCGAAGCTGGGTGGTGAGGAATTGCGCGGGGCGCTGCGGGGGACGAACGGGTGGCTGGCGCGGCAGGCGCTGCGGGTGATGGCGGAGCGGGCGCGGGTTGCGAAGACGGGTGGGGAGGATGGGGTGTTAGGAGAGCTGGCGATGAAGGCGGGGCGGACGGGGGAAGCGCTGATGGGGTTGTGGGGGATGAGGGCGTCGGGCGCGGGTGCGGAGAAGTTAGGTGAGCTGGTGGCAGTGGACGATGCGGTGGTGGCGGCGAAGAGCCTGCTGATGATGCTGGATGGGGAGGAAGTGGCGGCGGAGAAGAAGGTGGCGGCGGTGGAGCGGTTTCATGCGAAGCACGGAGGCGGGCCGGTGGGGCGGCTGGCGGTGGCGTCGGCGCTGCAGCGGTTGCCGTTGTGGATGCGGTGGGGCCTGGTGGAGACCCTGACGGGGCATGGGGAGGATGGGAAGGATCACAATTTACCGCAGATGTACTGGTACGGGATTGAGCCCCTGGTGAGCGGGGACCCGGAGCGGGCGCTGGCGCTGGCGGGGAAGTCGAAGATTGCGTTAGTGGCGCAGCATGTGGCGCGGCGGCTGGCGGAGAGTGATGGGGGGATCGGGCACCTTGTTAAGGCGATGGGGAAGGAGAAGACGGCGGGGGGGCTGGTGCAGCTGCTGAAGGCGGCGCAGGAAGGATTGCGCGGGCGGGTGGGGGTGGCGATGCCTGAGGGATGGGATGGGGCGTGGGGGAATATGGATGACGTGCTGGCGCGGCGGGCGGATGCGGCGGCGCATGCTGGGGAGATTGCGGATTTGAGGAGCGGGCTGGCGGTGGCGTTCGGGGACAAGCGGGCGTTTCCGAGATTGAGGGAGCAGGTGCGGGATGGAGGGTTGGCGGTGGAGCGGCGGGAGGCGGCGCTGATGGTGCTGGTGCAGGGGGATGATCCGGAGCTGGGGGCGCTGGTGGGGGCGTTGCTGGATGATCCGGCGATGCGGCTGGCGGCGTTGAAGGCGTTGCCGAGGGCGTTGAAGTGACGAAGAATGGATTTTTCCGTTGCAAAGCTGGAGGGAGGCACTTAGCTCACGGCCCCGAAGAATTTCACATTTCCTTATCATGTCCCAACACAGCAGTCTCAAGTCCGGCGGCGCCTCCGTGGGTGCCAAGCGCAGCGTGCTCAAGCGTTTTGAACGCGTGAAGCTGATGAAGAAGCGCGGCGTGTGGAAAGAGGGGCAGAGTGCGCTTGGGTTGCCGAAGATCACGGCGGATCTCTGAGGCCTGCGGCTGAGACAGTGAAACTTTTCCGGGCTGGCTGCAGGTGCTGCGCCAGCCCGGTTTGCTTTTTTTGAAGATGCGACTGAACCGATACCTAGCGTTGTGCGGACTGGGGTCGCGCCGTGCCTGTGAAGCGTTGATTCTGGAGGGACGGGTGACGGTGAACGGGCGTCGGGTGCAGGAATTGGCGACCTCGATTGAGGCTGGGGACCGGGTGACGGCGGACGGTCGGGAGGTGAGTGCGGCGGAGCATCTGACCCTAGTGCTTTACAAACCGCCGAAGGTGATGAGTACGAAGTCGGACCCGCAGGGGCGGCTGACGCTGTATGATCTACTGCCGCCGCATTACCGGCATCTGCATTATGTGGGGAGGCTGGACAATGACAGTGAGGGGTTGATTGTGATGACGAATGACGGGGCGCTGACGCAGAAGCTGACGCATCCGAGTCACAAAGTGGACAAGGAGTACATTGTGACGACGGACCGGCCGTTCCGGAAGGAGATGATTGAGAAGATTCTGAAGGGGATTCCGCTGGAGGAAGGATTGGCGCGGGCGGTGGCGGTGCATCCGATTTCGCCGCGGCGGTTGATTGTGGTTTTGCAGCAGGGATTGAACCGGCAGATCCGGCGGATGTTTGAGGCATTGGGATTTGAGGTGGAGCGACTGATCCGGTCGCGGATCGGGAGTTTGACGATTGAGCATTTGAAGCCTGGGAAGTGGCGGGTGCTGCGGCCTGATGAGGTGAAGCGACTGGGGCAGGAGGCTGGGGGAGAGAAGAGTGCGGCGAAGCGAGTGCCGCGGATTCGGCCACCGGGAGCGTCGGCTGAGCCGAGTGCGCCTGAAGCTGACGAGTGAGTGGTCCGCCTACTTGACATCCTGTGGACGGAGGTATGCTGAGCCCCCAATTTTGATCGAGTGAACCGCCCCCTGCGAAGTGAAGCACGTTCTATTTGTCTGCACAGGTAACATCTGCCGGAGTCCGATGGCGGAGGGGTTGTTTGCGGAGATGGTGCGGCAGCGGCCGGACGTGGTGGTGAGCAGTGCGGGGTTGAGTGCGGCGGATGGGCAGCGTGCGAGTGCGCATACGGTGGAGGTGCTGAAGCGGGAGGGGATTGATCTTTCGTCGTTCCGGAGCAGCATGATCACGAGGGCGATGGTGCGGGAGGCGACGCATATTTTCTGCATGACGTCCGGGCACCGTGAGGGGATTGAGATGATGTTTCCGCAGGCGGCTGATAAGACGTACCTGGTGTGTGAGTTTTGTGCGGATGATGAGTTGAGGGGAGAGGACGTGCCAGATCCGATCGGGATGGGGCGCGGGGCGTATGAGGAGACCTTCCGGACATTGAAGGAGGCATTGCCGAGTGTGCTGGCGTACATTGACCAGACGTGGAAGGAGCCACCGGCGAACGGATCCTGAGAGAAGAGAGAGAAGAAGTATAGAAATCGAGTTTCCCATGCAACCCCCTGAATCTGCTACAGCTGCTGCATCTGACCGAGTGAAACGCATCATTGCCGGTGCTGACCATGGCGGGTATGTGTTGAAGAATGCGCTGGTGGCGCGGTTGCGTGCGGAGGGGTATGAGGTGGAGGACGTGGGGACGCAGAGTGGGGATCGGGTGGATTATCCAGATTATGCGGAAGTGGTGGCGGCGGCGGTGCTGGGTGGGGGAGCGGATGCGGGGTTGCTGGTTTGCACGACGGGGATTGGGATGAGCATTGCGGCGAACCGGCATGCAGGGATCATGGCGGCGCTGATTCACGATCGCGGGGCGGCGGAGATGACGCGGCGGCACAACAATGCGAACGTGATGGTGTTTGCGGGGTCGACGGCGGAGGAGGAAGCGGCGGCGGCGGCGCTGACGTTTCTGAGTACGGAGTTCGAGGGAGGGCGGCATGGATGCCGGGTGGAGCGGATGAATGCGGGGATGGCGGCGACGGATCCTGCGATTGCGGCGATTATTGCGGACGAGGGGTTGCGGCAGCAGAACAACATCGAGCTGATCGCGAGCGAGAATTTTGCGAGTCGGGCGGTGCGTGAGGCGCAGGGGTCGGTGCTGACGAACAAGTACGCGGAGGGGTATCCTGGGAAGCGGTGGTATGGTGGTTGTGAGAATGTGGACAAGGTGGAGCAGCTGGCGATTGACCGGGCGAAGGAATTGTTCGGGGCGGAGCATGCGAATGTGCAGCCTCATTCCGGGAGTCAGGCGAATGCGGCGGTGTATTTTGCGTTTCTGAATCACGGCGATCCGATTCTGGCGATGAATCTGGCGCACGGTGGGCATTTGACGCATGGGAACCCGGCGAATTTCTCGGGGAAATTCTATACGATTCATGCGTACGGGGTGGGGGAGAATGACGGGTTGATCAATTATGATGAACTGGCGGCGAAGGCGCTGGAGGTGATGCCGAAGATGATCACGGCTGGGGCGAGTGCGTATCCCCGGGTGATTGATTTTGCGAGGATGGCGGAGATTGCGAAGAGTGTGGGGGCGTTGTTGTTTGTGGACATGGCGCACATTGCGGGGCTGGTGGCAGGTGGGGTGCATCCGAGTCCGGTGCCGTATGCGGATTTTGTGACGACGACGACGCACAAGAGCCTCCGCGGGCCGCGTGGGGGCTTGATTCTGTGCAAGGCGGAACATGCGAAGAAGATTGATTCGATGGTGTTTCCGGGTGTGCAGGGCGGGCCGCTGATGCATGTGATTGCGGCGAAGGCGATTTGTCTTGGGGAGGCGTTGAGGCCTGGGTTCCGCGAGTATCAGGAGCAGATTGTGAAGAATGCGCGGGCGCTGGCAAGTGGGTTGAGCGGGCATGGGTACCGGCTGGCGAGTGGCGGGACGGACAATCACCTGATGCTGGTGGATCTGCGGCCGCAGGGATTGGACGGGAAGATTGCGCAGGAGACCCTGGATGAAGCGGGGATCACGGTGAACAAGAACAGCATTCCGTTTGATACGGCGAGTCCGTTCAAGCCGAGTGGGATTCGGCTAGGGACGCCGGCGGTGACGACGCGCGGGATGAAGGAAGCGGAGATGGGAGTGATTGCGGATCTGATTCATGAAGCGCTGACGCATCGTGAGGATGTGGCGCGATTGCATGCGATCCGGGAGCGAGTGGTGGCGTTGAACCGCGGTTTTCCGCTGCCGTGAGGCGGCGGGGGCGAGGACTTTGCGGTTGAGCGTGAGCGCTTGCATCGGAAGGTGATGCGCGTGAGTGGGAAGACTGCCTGAACATCCGGCGGAGAGAACATCCATGCTGCTATCGAGGCTTCGCCAATCCCGTTTCGGACTCCCGGTTATTTATGCGGTGCTGCTGTGTCTGCTGGGGCAGGTGCTGCGGCTGGTGATCTGGCTGACGTTTGCGCGGCAGACCCAGATGAGTGGTGGGGAGGCGGTGCGGGTGGTGCTGACGGGGCTGCATGTGGATGTGGTGACGGCGCTGGCGGTGACGACCCCGCTGGCGTTGTGGTGTGCGTTGAGGAAGCGGCCGTGGGAGGGGACGCGGGCGCGGCGGGTGCTGTTTGTGATGGCGTGTGTGGCGTGGAGTGTGCAGGTGTTTCTGTTCATCACGGAGTATTTCTTTTTTGATGAATTCCTGTCGCGGTTCAACACGGTGGCGATCGACTATCTGATTTATCCGACGGAGGTGACGACGAACCTGTGGGAATCCTATCCATTGGTGCGGCTGGTGGTGGCGGCGGCTGGTGCGGGGAGCCTGCTGGCGTGGATTGGGTTCCGGTGGAGTCCGCCGCGGGCGAAGAGCGGTGAGCGGTTAGGGAAGCGGTGGGGTCGGGCGGCGGTGTGGCTGGCGGTGGTGGCGTGCGGCGTGCTGACGGTGAACCAGAGCCGGTTGCGGGTGAGCCGGGAGCGGATTGTGAATGAAGTGGCGGCGAATGGAGCGGTGGCTGGAGCGATTGCGGCGTGGTCGCGGAATCTGCCGTATGATGCGTTTTATGCGACCCTTGAGCCGGGAGCGGCGGTGAAGCGGGCGCGGGCGGCCTTGGCGGGTCCGGGGGTGGAGTTTGTGCATCCGGAGGCACCGGCGGTACCGGCTGGGGGGAAGACGGACGGGGAGTGGCTGGATGCGGTGAGGCGGTCGCTGGTGAGGAAGATTCCGGGGGATGCAGCGAAGCCGCGGCTGAACGTGTGCATTGTTCTGGAGGAGAGCCTGGGGAGTGAGTTCTGGGGGTGTCTGGGAGCGAAGAATCGGGCGGGTGAGCCGATCTCGATGACGCGGCGGATGGACAAGCTGGCGACTGGGGAGGGATTGCTATTTGAGAACCTGTGGGCGGATGGGAACCGGACGATCCGGGGGTTTGAGGGTGTGTTTTCGAGTTTCCCGCCATTGCCTGGGGATGCGATTCTGGCGCGGGACCGGACGGAGAATGTGGAGACGATTGCGCGGGTGCTGAAGCGTGATGGTTACCGGACCCTGTTTCTGTATGGCGGGCGGGGGACGTTTGATTTCATCAAGAGCTACACGGGGCAGAATGGGTGGGACCGGTTGATCGAGCAGGATGATTTTGTGAAGCCGGCGCACACGACGGCGTGGGGCGTGTCGGATGAGGATCTGCTGGGTCGGGGGATTGAGGAGATGCGGGCGCTGCACGGGAAGGGCGAGCCGTTTCTGGTGTCGTTCATGACGGTGTCGAATCACCGGCCGTACACGTTTCCCGAGGGGAGGATCAAGGATGCGCCGAATCCGGCGGATCGGAGGCCGGCGGTGCGGTACGCGGACTGGGCGCTGGGGGATTTTTTCCGGAAGGCGAAGAAGGAAGCGTTCTGGAAGGACACGATTTTTGTGGTGGTGGCGGATCACGGGGCGCGGGTGTACGGGAGCCAGCAGATACCGCTGACGAGTTATCGGATTCCGATGGTGGTGCTGGGGCCTGCGGCGGTGCCGGGGGCGCGGCGGGTGGACACTCTGGGGTGCCAGCTGGATGTGACGCCGACGATTCTGGGATTGATCGGGCGGCCGTATGAGAGCTTGTTTTTCGGGTCTGACCTACTGGCGGAGGGACGGCCGAGGCGGGTGCTGATGCATCACAATCGGTCGGTGGGGATTTATCGGGATGAACGACTGGCGGTGTTTGGGTTGAACAGCACGGTGACGTATTATCGGGGGGATGCGCGGACGGGGTTGCTGGAGACGATGAGTGAGCCTGACGGCGTGGCATTGGAGATGGCGGAGGAAGGGAAGTCGTTGTTTCAGGTGGCGGACCTGCTGTACATGAACCGGCGGTACCGGTTGGACCCGTGAGCTGGGCGCGGGTGGTGGTGGTGTGGTGGATTGACTCGCCGGTTGACGCTGGGGGAACGAGCGGGCACGTGAAATGAACGAGTTCTGCCGATGCCTTCGAGAATTGCTGTGGTCACAACTGCTGTCCGGGAGATGGTTGGGGCGGTGCTGCGCGGGGTGAGGGCGGTGCCGTGGCTGGCGAGTGTGCTGGGGCTGGTGGGGGTGGGGTTGTTCACGTGGCTGACCTTGCGGGACATGAGGGGGCTGGCGTCGGACGGGATGGCGGCGGAACATTTGCGGTATGTGAGACGGCCGGAGGAGCGGTGGAGCATGATGGCGGTGTTTTTCCGCGAGCACATGCGATTGGGGACGTGGTGCCTGCTGCCGGGGTTGGTGGCGGCGCTGCTGCGGTTGCGAGGTCGGGATCTGGTGCTGCCGGTGACGCTGGCGGGGCTGTGGGTGGCGCTGGCGTGGGTGGGCGGGGATTTTCTGACGAACTGGGAGAACGTGCGGTATGATCCGATGGGGATGGATGCGTCTGCGGGGCCGTATTTTGTGAAACTGGGGCTGATGGTGCTGCTGGCGCTGAGTCCGGCGGTGCTGCTGCTGCTGTATCACGGGAGCAGCCTGATGGACCGGTATCTGGTGAGGAACTTTGCGGTGCCGTTTTTTCTGTGCACTGGGGGGATCGCGGGGATCATGATCACGATGGATCTGCTGAATCATGCGAATGATTTTGTGGAGGTAAAGTTCGGGGTTGGGGAGGTGCTGGGTTTTTATGTGAGGCAACTGCCGCACATTCTGACGACGATTGTGGAGCCGGCGCTGCTGCTGGCGACATTGTATGCGTTAGGGAAGATGTCGCGGCACAACGAACTGATTTCGATGATCAGTGCGGGGCGGAGTGTGGTGCGGGTGCTGATGCCGCTGTTTGTGGCGGGGTTGTGGTGTTCGCTGGTGGTGCTGGCGTTGAATTTCGAGATGGCACCGCAGGCGCAGCGTGTGCAGGAGCAGATGCTGAAGGAGGCGAGGGATACGGTGCGCGGGAAGGGGAAGAAGAAGCTGATGGCGGAGGCGGATCAGACGAGCACGTACAACGTGCTGTACCGGAATCGGGAGGCGCACCGGACGTGGTACATCTGGAAAGTGAGCCTGACGCCTCGGGAGGCGAGTCGGTTTACGGAAGTGTGGCTGCTGGAGCAGAATGAGAAGGGGGAGATGGAGCGGGCGATTTTTGCGCGGAATGCGCGGTGGAGTCCGGAGAGTCGCGTGTGGCGGTTTTATCAGGCGTGGGAGTATGGTTTTACGGGAGGGGTGCCGGTGGTGCGGCTGGAGCATCCGC
The DNA here is from genome assembly GCA_027483175.1 of Verrucomicrobiaceae bacterium. Taxonomy (GTDB): domain Bacteria; phylum Verrucomicrobiota; class Verrucomicrobiia; order Verrucomicrobiales; family V1-33; genus V1-33. The sequence continues at coordinate 8,764 of JAIXVE010000080.1, forward strand.
GGCGGGTGTACAAGGAACTGATCGAAGTGACGGAGCCGGTGTGGTCGGAGACGCCGGGGATTATTCTGAGCAATCGGTTGGATCCGGAGCATCTGGGGGTGCCGGAGCTGCTGTCGTGGCTGCGGACGAACGAGGCGTTGCCGGAGTTGACGCGGGCGCGGTTTGCGGTGGCGCGGCACTGGCGGCTGGCGTTGCCGTTCCGGTGTTTTCTGATGGTTTTGATAGCGGCACCGCTGGGGATTGTGGCGTCGCGGCGGAACATGCTGGGTGGGGTGTCTGCGGCGGTGGGGTTGTTTGTGCTGGCGTTTTTCCTGTCGACGGTGGTTTTGAAGGCTGGGGAGGGTGGGTATCTGCTGCCGGTGGCGGCGGCGTGGGCAGTGAATGGGGCGTGTGCGCTGGCGGGGTGCTGGATCCTGTATTTCCGGGCGGCGGGGCGGCCGATGCCGTCGTTGAATCCGTTCCGGTGGTTCCGGAGGGCGGAGGTGTTGTGAAGGTGGGGATTGTTATGACGATGAAGGGATGAAGACGAAGCAGCGAGAGCAGACGGTGGTGGTGCTGGGGGCGTCGGCGGATCCCGAGCGGTATTTGTGATATGAGGACGAAGCCTGTGATTGGGACGGTGGTGAGGGGATGGGAGCGGACGCCTGAGGTGATTCGCGGGTTGGCGGAGCATGGGTTTGAGTGCTGGCAGCCGGCGTTTCCGCTGAAGCATGGGAGGATGCCGCCGTTGCTGCCGATGGCAGGGGAGATTCGGGGGATTTGCGAGGAGACGGGGACATTTGTGAGTGCGCTGGGGGTATATGGGAATCCGCTGGATGGGGGCGAGCGCGGGGAGGAATCGAGGCGGTGTCTGCGGGAGGCGATGGATGCGGCTGGGGAGATGGGGACAGGGGTGATCGGGTGTTTTGCGGGACGGGTTCCGTGGGCGTCGATCCCTGAGTCGGTGGAGCGGTTTCGGGAAGTGTGGACGCCGCTGGCGGAGGAGGCGGAGGAGCGCGGGCTGGCGTTTGCGTTTGAGAACTGCCAGCAGGGAGGGACGTGGGAGCGCGGGGATTGGAACATGGCGCATCAGCCGGATGCGTGGAGGCTGATGTTCGAGGCGGTGCCGGTTCCTTCGTTAGGGCTGGAGTGGGAGCCGGCGCATCAGATGTGTCTGCTGATTGATCCGGTGAGGCAGCTGGAGGAATGGGGATCGCGGGTGCTGCATGTGCATGGGAAGGATGCGAACGTGCACAGGGACGTGCTAGCGGTGCATGGGGTGAGCAGTCCGGAGCGGTTTGCGTGGCACCGGACGCCGTCGTTCGGGGACAGCGACTGGACGGAGATTATGGAGGTGCTTGTGAGGAGCGGATCGGGTGCGGCGATTGCGATCGAGGGGTTTCACGACCCTGTTTACCGGGGCGAGCGGGAGCTGGAGGGGCAGTTGGCGGCGCTGAGTTATCTGAAGGCGTGCCGTCAGAGGATGAGCATGCAGTCGCCGTAGCTGTAGAAGCGGTAGCGTTCGGCGACGGCGGAGGCGTAGGCGGCTTTCATGAGGTCGGTGCCGGCCATGGCGGAGACGAGCATGAAGAGCGTGGATTTTGGCAGGTGGAAGTTCGTGAGGAGGGCGTCGGCGCGTTGGAACGACCATGGCGGGTGAATGAAGATCGCGGTATCGCCGTGGTGCGGGGTGACGGCTCCGTGGGTGGCGGCGCAGTGTTCGAGGACGCGGGTGACGGTGGTGCCGATGGCGATGCGGCGGGAGGCGGATTCGATGGCGGCGGCGGCGTCGGGGGTGATTTCGTAGCGTTCGCGGTGCATGACGTGGTCGGTGATGACGTCTGCTTTGACGGGTTGGAACGTGCCTGCGCCGACGTGGAGAGTGATGGCGGTGTGGGGGATGGTGGATAGGATTTCCGGGGTGAAGTGGAGCCCGGCGGTGGGGGCGGCGACGGCGTCGGCGGCATCGCGGCGGGCGTAAACTGTCTGGTAGCGTTCGTCGTCCTCGGTGTCGTCGTCGCGCTGCATGTAGTGCGGGAGCGGGAGGTGGCCGAACTTCTGTTCGTCTGGGATGGCGTCGAAGTGGATGAGGCGGGTGCCGTCCGGTTCGACGGCGGTGACGGTGCCGGTGCAGCCGCCGATGGTCAGGGAGTGGCCCTCGCGCATGCGTTTGCCTGGTTTGACCATGCATTGCCAGTCGACGGGGGTGACGGCGTTGAGACGGAGGATTTCGATGCGGCCGTCGTCGGAGAAGAAGCGGGCGCGGGCGACGCGGACATTGTTGAGGACGACGAGGTCGCCTTGGTGGAGGAAGGACGGGAAGTCGCGGAAGCTGCGGTGTTCGAAGGATTGGGAGTTCCGGTGGACGACGAGCATGCGAGAGGCGTCGCGCTGCGGGAGCGGGCGGCTGGCGATGAGTTCGGGCGGGAGGTGGTAGTCGAAGTCGTCGGTGCGGAGCATCGGGGAGTGGTACGCGTGGGTGTTGTGGGGAGAGGCGGAAAAGAGAGGGCGGATGAATCAGGGAGAGGGGAAGTGGTCCCAGCCGCCGGAGAGAGGCGGGGATTTGATGTCAGGGGTTGTGAGAGTGCCGATGGCGGTGAGGGGGAGTTTGGGGAATTGGAGACGCCATGCGGCGGAGAGGTCGGGCCAGAGTGCTGGGGGGAACGTGGCGAGGAGTTCGTAGTCTTCGCCGTCGCTGAGTGCCTGGTGGATGGAGGTGCGGCGGTTGCGGGGGATGGATTGGGGGAGGAGATGCCAGCCGGTGCGGCTGGCGGCGGCGAGTCGCGGGAGGTCTTTGGCGAGGCCGTCGCTGAGGTCCATCATGGCGGAGGGCGGACCGTGGGCGGCGAGCCATTGGGCTTCGGCGAGACGGGGTTTGAAGTCGAGGTGGTGGCCGTGGATGGAGCCGCCGAGGCGTCCGGTGACGGCGATGATGTGGGAGGGTTGGCCTGTGGAGCGGAGGACGAGGTGGGGTGGGGCGACGGTGCCGAGGAGGGCGATGGAGATGACTGGTGGGGCACCTTTGGGGAGGGAGGAGGTTTCGCCGCCGGCGATGCCGGTGCGGGAGCGGCGGGCGGCGTTGCGGAGACCTTTGTAGAGTCCGAGCGGCCATGAGAGCGGGAGGTCCGGGGGGAGAGCGAGGGTGACGAGGGCTTCGGTGGGATGGCCGCCCATGGCGGCGATGTCGCTGATGGTGCGGTTGAGGGCTTTGGCGCCGACGCGTGCGGGGTCGGTGTCCATGGTGAAGTGGATGCCGGCGACGAGGCAGTCGGTTTTGAAGAGAGTCAGGGAAGCGCTGTCGTGATTCTGGAGCACGGCGCAGTCGTCGCCTGGGCCGTGGAGGGTCCGGGCGGATTGGGGGAGGTTTTTTGTCAGGAGAGAGACGAGTTGGTCTTCTCCGGTGGCGGCGAGGGAATCAGATGGGGACATCCGGGGCGAAGACGAGCATTAGGAAGTTGGAGAGATTGAAGAAGCCGTGCATGATGACGGGGACGGCGAGGTTGCGGGTGCGGTCGTAGACTTCAGCGAAGATTGCGCCGAGGGCGGCGAGGGGGATGAAGGAGAGGAGGTTGGCGTGGACGACGGCGAAGAAGAGCGAGCTGGCGGCGAGGGCGTACCATTTGGGGAACCAGCGACGGGCGTTGCTGTAGAGGACCCCGCGGAAGACGATTTCCTCCATGAGGGGAGCGCCGACGGCGAGGGCGAGGGCGGAGAGGGCGAGGAGGGAGGGGTTGGAGACGTCTTTGAGGGCGTGGGTGATGGGTTGGGCGTCGAGGGAGACTCCGGAGGCTTTGAGGAGCTTGATGAGGCCGAGGTTGAAGGTTCCGAGGATGAGCATGGCGGGGACGATCCAGAGGAGGGCGGTGCCGGTGGTGGCGATGAGGCCGGTGCGGAGCCAGCCGGAGAGTTGCCGGACGGGGAGTCGGCGGTAGTCCTTGAGGAAGACGATGACGAGAGCGGTGATGCCCAACTGGAAGACGAGCTGGACCTGCATCATGACAGGTGTGAGGCGGATGGGGCGGGGCGGGGTGGAGGCGTTGGCGACGGGGCCCATGATGAGGGAGAGGACGATGGTGAGGGCGATGGCGAACCATGCGTCTTTGCGCTGCCACCATTGGTGGAGAGGGAGGGCTTCGAGCGGGACGGGGGGCGGGAGGGGTTCGGCGGGATCTGTGGCGGGGGCGTCCGGAGGAAGCGTGAGGGGAGCGGGAGGGACGGGGCGGTGCCACCATGCCATGAGGGGGATGGAGAGGAGGACCGCGAGGAGGATGGATTGCAGGATAACGGGCTCCATGGAGGGGGACATCTGGAGGGATCATGGCCCGGGGCTGCGGCGGCGCAATGCGGTTGCTGGCGGGGCGGGAGAGGGAGATGGGGGGTGAAAGGACTGCATTATGATGAAGACGAGACTACTGATGATGAGTTGTGTGCTGGCTGGCGTGGTGCTGCCGTTGCGGGGCGAGGACGCGAAGCCTGCGGAAGCGGCGGGGCCTCCGGCGGTGACGGAGTACAAAGGGAGGAAAGTGGCGCAGACGATGCACTGGACGGGTGCGGAGTGGCTGCTGCGGGCGAATCGGGAGCAGGAGGAGAATGCGGCGCTGATGCTGGAGGAATTGAAGATCAAGCCGGGTTGGACGGTGTGTGACCTGGGGTGCGGGAACGGGTATCATGCGCTGACGATGGCGCGGACGGTGGGGGAGAAGGGGAGTATTCTGGCGGTGGACATTCAGGTGCAGATGCTGGAGCTGCTGAAGGCGCGGGCGGAGGGACGGGGGTTGAAGAACATCCGGACGATTCAGGGGGAGGCGTGGGATCCGAAGCTGCCGGAGGCGTCGTGCGATTTGATTCTGCTAGTGGATGTGTATCATGAGTTCAGCCATCCTGAGGAGCAGATGAAGGCGTTGCGGCGGGCGTTGAAGCCGGAGGGGAGGATTGCGCTGGTGGAGTTCCGTGAGGAGGACGAGACGGTGCCGATCCGGCCGGAGCACAAGATGAGCAAAGCGCAGATTCTGAAGGAATGGCTGCCGATGGGATTTGAGTTGGATCGATCGTTTGACGAATTGCCGTGGCAGCATCTGATGTTTCTGCGGAAGGCGGAAGCGAAGCCGGCGGCGAAAGCCGAGGGAGCGAAGCCTGAAAGTGCGCGTTGAATTTGAGAACAATAACTGACCATGCCCCGACCAGCCCGATACAGTGATCCCCGCAGACAGCCGAGCCCGAACCAGCAGGGGCCGAGGCGGCACAAGCATACTGATTACACGAAGGAGGCGGCGAGCGGGACGGAGGAGGATTTGTTTGCGCTGCTGGAGACGGTGACGAATCCGCTGCTGCTGATTCTTGATCAGGTGACGGACCCTCACAATCTGGGGGCGTGTCTGCGGACGGCGAATGCGGCTGGGGTGGCGGCGGTGATTGCGCCGAAGGATCATTCGGCGGCGCTGACGGAGACGGTGCGGCACATTGCGTGCGGGGCGGCGGAGGCGACGCCGTTCATTCAGGTGACGAATCTGGCGCGGGTGATGGAGAAGCTGAAGGAGCGTGGCATCTGGATTACGGGGACGGCGGAGGAGGCGACGAAGAGCCTTTACGAGAGTGATTTCTCGGGGCCGTGTGCGATTGTGGCAGGAGCGGAGGGCGCGGGGATGCGTCGGTTGACGGGGGAGAAGTGTGATTTTCTGGTGAGGATCCCGATGCGGGGGACGGTGCCGTGTCTGAATGTGTCAGTGGCGGCGGGGGTGTGTCTGTTTGAGGCGGTGAGGCAGAGGGAAGTTAGAAGTGAGAAGTGAGAAGGGCTGGTTGGGAGGGGGCGTGTTGGGGTTGCGCGAGTACGGAGCCTCGCGATCCCGGGGCGTGTTGGGAGGGGGCTTGTTCGGATGGTGTCCGGGCCAGCGGGCTGGCTCCGGGAAAGCGGCAGCAGGCTTCCGCAGTCCAAGGTTACGGCAGCCGTAACTGGGGGAGGGCTGGCGGGGAGACGGGCGGTTAGGGGGCGGTGATGGTGATTTCGCGGATGTTCATGAGGGGTTGGCCTGGGGAGGAGCGGAGGGGTTCGATCCAGAGGCGCCATGTGCCGGGTTTGGGGATGGTGAAGGAGCCGGCGTCGATGGCTTCGAATTGTTCGTTGGAGCCGGTGACGCGGACATTGCGTTCGGTGGCGGAGGTGCCGAGGGAGATGCGGCAGGAGCGGTCGCCTTTCTGGCCGCTGCTTTGGAGGATGGAGACGGAGAATTTGCCGGCTTTGGGGATGGTGATGTCCCACGCGAGGCGGGTGGATGGTTGGAGCCAGCCGGAGATGTAGCGGACGGTGGGTGAGTGGAAGGCGTCCTTGGTGTTGCTGACGATGACGGCGGCGGCGGAGGGGAGGACGTTGGTGCCGGATTGGATGGTGGTGATGCGTTTGATGTTTTCGGCGATGGCGGCCTGGGCTGGGGCCGAGGCGTCGCTGGGGATGGAGGCGACGAGGGCGGCGGCTTCCGGAGAGGCCAGGGAAGCGGCGGCGAGGCAGAAGTCGGTAGCGGCTTTTGGTGAGGACGAGGTGGCGGGGACGAGTTTGGCGAGGGAGGCGGCGGCGGCGGGTGCGTCGAGATCCTGGAGACGTGCGAGGAGACGTGCGGCGGGGCCGGTGAGGGAGTCGTGGTCACCGATTAGGGTGGCGGCGAGGACGGCGCTGGCGAGATTGGCGTCGGCGGCGGGCCATGCGTCGAGCTGGTTGAAGGCGTCGCGGAGACGGTCGCCGCCGGCTTTGATTTCGTCGATGAGGACCTCGGAGGCAGAGGTGTCGCCGGTGGCGGCGAGGAGCCGGAGGAGTTCGGGCCGGAAGGCTGGGTCGCAGGAAGGGAGGAGGGGAGCGATCGTGCGGACGCGGGTGGCTGGGTCTGCGGAGCGTGCGAGGATGGCGGAGACCCCGGCGGCGATGTTGCGACGGGACTGGTCGTCTTTGGCGATGGCGGCGGCCTTGACCATGGCGAGCGCTTCGGGGGCATTGCCTGATTTGCCGAGGGCGGCGGCGGCGAGGTTGCGGTCCTCGGGGGAGTCGGAGGTGAGGATATCGAGGAGGGCGGCGTTGCCGGGAGCGGAGGGACGGTCGCCGGCGATTTCGGTGAGGACTGTGCGGGCGGCTCCTTTAGCGGAGGCGAGTTGGGTGCCGATGGCTTCGTTGATGTCCGGGCCTTTGAGACGGCCGAGGACGGCGGCGATTTTGGGGGTTTCCGGGGAGGCGGTTTCGCCGATCCACGAGACGAGTTCGGCGACGAGGGTGGCGTCGCCTTGGGGTTCATCCTGGGTGGAGAGCCGGGTGACGAGTTCGTCGTGATCGGCGCGCGGGAGGATGGGGGTACGGGGTTTGAGGATGACCCACGTGAGGTAGGCGATGAGGGCGACTCCTGCGAGGATCCACCATTTGAGGGCGGCCTTGGGGTCTTTTGGGGTGGTGGGGCGGGACGGCTTGGAGGAGGTCGCGCGTGGAGCGGCGGTGGTGGTGGGAGGAGAGGCCGCGGCGACGGGTCGCGTGGCTGGTTTGGCGGCGGGAGCTGCGGGCGAGGCGGCTGGGCGCGTGACGGCGGCTGGGGCGCGGGTGGGTTGGGAGGGGTGGCGCTGGCCGGGGGCGGTGCCGCGGCCGACGATGCGGACTGAGGCGGCTTTGGGGGGTGGAGGGGGAGGCGGAGCGGGTTCGGCGGGGAGGCCGGAGGCTTCGGCGAGGAAGAAATTGAGGGCGGTGCGAGCGTCGTGGGGGCGATCGTCCATGTTGCGGCTGATGAGCCACATGACCCAGTCGGCCATCCAGCGTGGGACGTCGTTGCGGAGCTGGTGGAGGGGGGTGACGGCGTGCTGGAGGTGGCTGACCATGACATCGACGGGGGAGGAGCCGTCGAAGGGGTGGCGCTGGGTGAGGATTTTGTAGAAGATGCAGCCGAGCGAGTACATGTCGGTGCGTGCGTCGAGCGGGAGCCGTTCGAACTGTTCCGGGGCCATGAACCAGATGGAGCCGAAGATGCCGTCACCCTGGTCCTGGGTCTGGGGGACGGCGGATTTGGAGAATCGGGCGAGGCCGAAGTCGAGGATCTTGATCTGGAATTTGCCACTGGCGAGCCAGTTGACCATGAGGTTGCCTGGTTTGAGGTCGCGGTGGACGAGTCCGAGGGATTGGGCGGCGACCATGCCTTCGAGGACCTGGAGGACGACCTCGCGGAAGTCTGCGACGGTGAGTTTACCGCGATCGCTGACCTGGTCGAGGGTTTCGCCTTTGAGGAGTTCCATGACGACGAAGGAGCCGGACTCGTTGTGGCCGACGTCGTAGATGGTGACGATGTTGGGGTGCTGGAGGGAGGAGAGCGTGCGGGCCTCGCGGATGAGATCGGCTTCGAGGCTGGCGGCGCTGAGGGCGGAGTCTTCGGGTGGGCGGACCCGTTTGAGGGCGACATCGCGATCGAGCTGGGAGTCGTGGGCGAGGTAGACGTCGCCGAGGCCGCCTTGGCCGATTTTTCCTTTCACTTGGTAGCGGTTGGTCATGCGGCGGAGGGGGTGGCGCCGGGATTGTGGAAAGGCGCGGAAAGCGAGTTAAGGGAATTGCGGAGCGGCGGCAAATGGTTTCTCTGTGACGATTCCCCGAACCTGAATTTAAGAAGACCATGGCGACCTTATTTACCCGTATTATTGCCGGAGAGATTCCGGGGAGATTTGTGTGGAAGGACGAGAAGTGTGTGGCGTTCATGACGATTGCGCCGATTCGGCCTGGGCACACGCTGGTGGTGCCGCGGGCGGAAGTGGATCACTGGGTGGATGCGCCGGAGGAACTGGCGGCGCATTTGTTTGTGACGGCGCAGAAGGTGGGTCGGGGGATTGAGGCGGCGTTTCCGTGTACGAAGGTGGGGTTGATGTGTGCGGGGCTGGAGGTGCCGCATCTGCATCTGCATCTGACGCCGATTGATGAGATCGGGGACATGGATTTCGGGCGGCAGGACAGCCGGGCTGGGGCGGAGGCGCTGGATGCGGCGGCGGAGCGGTTGCGGGCGGCGCTGCGTGCGGCTGGGCACGGGGAATTTGTGCCGGAGGCGTGAGCGGGAGGAGCGATGCTGATTTCCGAGATTTTTTACAGTTTGCAGGGGGAGGGCGTGCTGACGGGCGTGCCGTCGGTGTTTGTGCGGACGAGCGGCTGCAATTTGCGGTGCCGGTGGTGCGACACGCCGTATGCGTCATGGAAGCCTGAGGGGAAGGAGATGGGGGTTGAGGAGATTGTGGGTGCGGTTGGGGAGTGGCCGGTGGCGCGGCATGTGGTGCTGACGGGTGGTGAGCCGATGGTGGCGCGGGGGATACATGAGTTGGCGGCGGCGTTGCGGGAGCGCGGGTATCACATCACGATTGAGACGGCGGGGACGGTGCCGCCGGCGGGGATTGCGTGTGACCTTGCATCGTTGAGTCCGAAACTGGCGCACTCGGTGCCAAAGGAGGGAGAGGCGGAGGCCGGGTGGATTCAGCGGCATGAGGAGACCCGGTGGCGGCCGGATGTGCTGCGGGCGTGGCACGGCCATAGTGCGTGCCAGTGGAAGTTTGTGATCGCAGCGCGGGAGGACCTTGAGGAGATGCGGGCGCTGATGGAGGAGACGTGCTGTGAGGTGCGGCCCTGGGAGATTCTGCTGATGCCGGAGGGCAGGGAGCCAGGGGAACTGGCGGAGCGGAGTGCGTGGCTGAGCGACGTGTGCAAGGAGACCGGGCACCGGTTCTGCCAGCGGTTGCACGTGGCGTTGTACGGGAACCGGCGGGGGACTTGAGTCAGGGGAGGGCGAGGAGGTCAGTTGCCGTCCCACCATGAATTGATGCGGGCGCGGAGACGGGCGGTGGTTTCGGGTTGGTCGGGCGCGAGGTTTTTGGATTCCGAGGGATCGGCGATGATGTCGAAGAGTTCGACGGGGGCGTCGGGTTCGTTAGGGCCGGGGATGAGGAGTTTCCAGCGGTCGTCGATGGCCCAGCGCCAGCGGAGACTGGCGGCGGGGCGATTGAGGTCCATAGAGTAGTGAGTGAAGCAGGCGCCGAAGACACCGTGGCGAGCGGCGAGGGCGGCGGAGTCGCGGAGGTCGAGCCCTTGCATGGAGTCGGGCTTAGCGAAGCCGGCGCAGCGGAGGAGCGTGGGGGCGAGGTCGATGCTGCTGACGGGGATCTCGGGTTGGGCTGGGGCGATGTGGTCGGGCCAGCGGATCATGATGGGAGTGCGGAGCCCGCCGTCGTAGGGGGATTGTTTGGAGCGCGGGGCGTAGCGTGGATTGTCAGGGGATTGGATCCAGCCGTTGTCGGCGACGTAGGCGACGATGGTGTTGCGGTCGGTGCCGGAGGCTTTGAGGATCTCCATGAGTTGGCCGATGGATTCGTCGAACCATGCGACCATCGCCCAGTAGCGGGCGATGTGGATGGAGGGGGCTTTGTCGCGATAGAGGTCGAGGAGCCGTTTGGGTGGGGTGTGAGGGTCGTGCGGCATGAGTGGGGCATACCAGACGAAGAACGGTTTTTTTTCCGACTGAGCGGTGGCGATGAAGTCGGTGATGGGCTGCATGGTTTTGCGGCCGATTTCGAGACCTGCGTCGCCGTGGCGGCCGCCGGAGTCGGGGTCACCGAGGGACATGCCGTGGGTGAAGCCGCCGCGTTTGAAGTTGCCCTGCCACCATTTGCCGGTCTGGAGGGAGAGGTAGCCGTGCTGGCCGAGGATTCTGGGGAGAGAGGGGGCGGCGTCCATGAATTGGTTCATGGTTTCGCGGCCGGATTTGAAGAGAGGGTCTTTGACTCTGGGGGTGCCCTTGGGGAGGTCTTTGGTGACGGGTGGGTCGTTGGAAGTGATGCGGTGCTGGTGGGGGTACTGGCCGGTGAGGATGGTGGCTAGGCTTGGGCAGCAGAGACTGGAGGTGACGTAGCCGCGGCGGAACGTGAGGCTTTGAGCGGCGAGCTGGTCGAGGTTAGGGGTTTTGATGTGAGGGTGGCCCATGAAGCCGTAGTCGGTCCATGCGTGGTCGTCGGAGACGATGAGGACGATGTTAGGCGGTGGCGGGTCGCCGGCGCGGGCCGCGATGGTGGCGACGGAGGAGCAGAGGAGAAGGAGGAGCCAGCGGCGGAGCATGGGAGTGGAGCGGTGGAGGTTCAGGCGAAGAGGTCGGGCTGGGTGGGGGGATTGGCGGGAGTGTCGGGATTAGCGATGGGAGCTTCGGCGAGACGGGCGCGGAATTCTGGTTCAGAGAGGATGGTGACGCCGAGTTGGCGGGCTTTGTCGAGTTTGGAACCGGCTTCCTCGCCGGCGAGGAGGAAGGAAGTTTTGGCGCTGACCGAGCTGGAGGTTTTGCCGCCGAGACTGCGGATGAGGGCTTCGAAGGTGGGGCGTGGTTCGGAGAGAGTGCCGGTGATGACCCATGTGGTGCCTGCGAAGAGCGAGGCGGCGGCGGAGTCCGGAGTTTGGGGGGCGAAGTTGTCGGATTGCGGGTCGATGTGGAATTGCGATTGGAGAGCGCTGATGAAGGCAGCGCCGGAGGGACTGGCGGCGAAGTCGAGGACCGAGCGGGCGGCGACCTGGCCGACTTCCTGAGCGATGCGGAAGGGTGCGAGGGTGGGGTGGTCTTCCTTGCGTTTGCCCTTGGGGAGGGCGGCGAGATCTGTGAGGATGGGTGAGGAGAAGAGTTCGGCGAAGTTGCGGTGGAGCCGGGCGAGTTCGCGGGCGGCGGATTCGCCGACTTCGGGAATGCCGATGGCGAAGATCCAGCGGGAGAGCGGGAGGGTTTTGGCGCGATCGAGGGCGGCGAGGAGTTTGGCGGCGTTTTTGGGGCCGAAGACGCGGGGTTCTTCGTCGGAGCCGAGGTTGAGTGCGGCGAGCTGGTCTAACGTGAGGTGGAAGAGGTCGAGAGGCGTGCGGACGAGACTGCGTTCGACGAGTTTGTCAGCGACGATGTCGCCGAGGCCTTCGAGGTCGAGCATTTTGCGACCGGCGAAGTGTTTGAGGCTAGTGGCGGCCTGGGCTGGGCAGACTGGGGAGAGACAGCGCCATGCGACGAAGCCGTCGGATTTGGAGATGGGGTTGCCGCAGGACGGGCAGCAGCCGTTGGTGTGTTGAAAGAGATCGAAGGGGTGGGTGCCGGGCGGGCGTTTTTCGGGGATGACGGCGACGACGGCGGGGATGATTTCGCCGGCTTTTTCGATGATGACGGTATCGCCGACGCGGATGTCCTTGCGGAGGATTTCTTCCTCGTTGTGGAGGGTGGCGCGGGAGACGGTGGAGCCTGAGACGAAGACAGGGTCGAGTTCGGCGACGGGGGTGAGGACCCCGGTGCGGCCGACCTGGATGGTGATGGCGCGGAGCGTGGTGGTGACCCGTTCTGGTTCGAACTTGTAGGCGATGGCCCAGCGCGGGGCTTTGGAAGTTGTGCCGAGCTGGGCCTGGAGGTCGAGACGGTCGACCTTGACGACGGCGCCATCGGTTTCGTAGGGGAGCGAGCGGCGGGCGGAGTCGAGTTCGCGGATGGCGTCGAGGATGCCGGCGACGGAGTCGGCGTGCCAGAGACGGTCGGCGCGGGGGAGGTTGAGGTGTGCGAGGAGCGCGTGGAATTCCGAGATGCTAGAGAGATTGAGGTCTGCGTGAGCGCCGAGCCCGTGGAAGATGATGTCGAGCGGGCGGCGGGCGACGATGCGTGAGTCGAGGAGCTTGAGCGTGCCGGCGGTGGCGTTGCGCGGGTTGGCGAAGCGGGCGTCGCCGGCGGCTTCGCGTTCGTCGTTGAGCGAGCGGAAGGCGGCGTTGGGCATGAAGATTTCGCCGCGGAGTTCGAGGAGGGGCGGGGCGTCCGGCGGGAGCGTTAGGGGGAGACGGCGGATGGTGCGGGCGTTGACGGTGATGTCGTCGCCGGTGACGCCGTCGCCGCGGGTGGCGGCGAGGACGAGCGAGCGGTTTTCGTAGCGGACAGAGACGGCGACCCCGTCGATTTTGGGTTCGATGACCGTGTGGATGGAGTCGAGGCCGGTGAGTCTGACGAGACGGTTATAGAATTCGAGGGCTTCGGCTTCCGAGTAGGAGTTGTCGAGACTCATCATGCGGACGGCATGCTGGACCTGGACGAAGCCGTCGATGGGAGCGCCGCCGACGCGGCGGGAAGGTGAGTCAGGCGAGGCGAGGTGGGGCCATGCCAGTTCGAGGGCGGTGAGTTCTGCGAAGAGGGCGTCGTATTCGCGGTCGGAGATGACCGGGGCGGCGTCGAGGTGGTAGAGCCTGTTGTGGCGTTCGATTTCCGCGGAGAGGGCCGCGATTCTGAGGCGGGCGTCGTCGGCGGTCATGGGAGGGGAGTGTTAGGTGGTGATGATCAGGCGTGACGGGCGGGGAATTTTTCGACGCGGAGGAGGACTGGGGGTTGGCGGACGCAGTCGAGGGCGGCGATGGCGTTGCGGGCGGCGAGCATGCTGCCGTAGGAGGCCTTGTGGAGCATGAGCATGAGGTCGGCGCCGTTGGCGGCGGCATCGACTTCCGGCTGGTTCATGGAGAGGATGCCGATGGAGTGGTCGGCGAGGATGGAGGCGATGGCGGCGATGACGCCGGGGCGGTCGTCGACGTGGAGGCGGAGGTAGTAGCTGGAGACCGTGTCGGCGACCGGGAGGGAAGCGCCGTACTGGCCGTGGGGGACGAAGCCGTTGTTCGTGCCGGCTTCATTGATGAGATTGTCGGCGGCGTCGACGAGGTCGCTGATGACCGAGCTGCTAGTGGCGTCCTGGCCTGCGCCGCTGCCGTAGAAGAGCGTTTCGCCGACGATGTCGCCGTAGACGGCGACGGCGTTCATAACGCCGTTGATGCTGGCGAGGATGCTGGAGCGCGGGACGAGGGAGGGTTGGACGCGGACCTCGATGTTTTTGGAGGCGTCGAGGCGGACGACGGCGAGGAGCTTGACGGCATAGCCCATGGAGCGGGCGAAGGCGAGGTCGCTGCGGGTGAGGTGGGAGATGCCTTCGACGTGGACCTGGTCGGGGCTGACCCACTGGCCGTAGCTGAGCCATGCGAGGATGATGGCCTTGTGGCCGGCGTCCCAGCCGGAGACATCGAGGTAGGGATCGGCTTCGGCGAAGCCGAGTTGCTGAGCTTCGGCGAGGGCGTCTTCGTAGGAGAGCCCGTCATCGCTCATGCGGGTGAGGATGAAGTTTGTGGTGCCGTTGATGATGCCGTAGATGGCCTCGATGTTATTGCCGATGAGGGCTTCGCGGACGGCTTTGATGATGGGGATGCCACCGGCGACGGCGGCTTCGAAGTAGAGCGGGACGTTTTCGCGCTCGGCGAGGGCGACGAGTTCGATGCCGCGTTCTGCGAGGAGGGCTTTGTTGCCGGTGACGACGGCCTTGCGGGCGAGGATGGCGCTTTTGACGAGATCGTAGGCGTCGGTGGTGCCGCCGATGAGTTCGACGATGACGGAGATGTCCGGGTCGTTGACGAGGTCGCGCCAGTCGTTGGTGAGGAGGGCAGAGGGGACGCCTGCGGCGACGTGTTTATCGGTATTGCGGATGGCGATTTTGCGGACGTCGAGGCGTACTCCGGAGCGACTGGCGACGAGGTCACCGTTGCGGAGGAGGTTTTTGTAGACGCCCATGCCGACATTGCCGAGGCCAGCGAGGCCGAAGTGAACCGTGGGGATGGAAGGCATAGGGAATTAGCGGCCTGCGGCGATGTGGGCCGAGGAGGGGGGAGCAGTATTGCGGGGGAAGCGGCGGGCACAAGCGCCGGGTGAGGCGAAGGCGAGCCGGGGGCGGCTGGGGATGATCAGCCGACGATGATGCCTTTGGCGCGGCGTTCTTTTTCGCGCTCGAGGAGCGGGACCGATTCGGTGGTGGGGACGAGGGGGACGCCGAGGTCGCCGATTTTCGCGAGCGAGAGCCCGGCGAAGGCGGGGATTTCTGCGGCCATCGATTTGAAGACATCGTCGATGGAGTAGAGCCCGTTCTGGCCGGAGACGGCGAGGGTGAGATCGCGGATGATTTCCCAGTCGTCGCGGGCGTTGCCGGGGGTGGCGACGGCGATGTTGAGGCGCTGGAGACGGCCGGTGGCGTTGATCATGGAGCCGCGTTTTTCGGCGTAGGCGGCGGAGGGGAGGGCGACGTGGGCGAGTTCCGCGCCGGCGTTGAGCATGACGTGGGACTGGAGGACGAAGGTGGCCTTGGCGAGGGATTCGGCTGGGAAGCCTGCGCCGGCGAGGAGGTTTTCGCGGAGGGAGATGACCGTGGTGATTTCGCCGGAGGCGAGACGGTCGCGGATGCCTGCGAGTTGCTGGCCCGGGGTGCTGGTGAGGATGAGTTTGGCTCCGAGCGTGTTCGGGTTGCGGTCGGCGTGGACGAGGTAGTTGTCCGGGGTGCCGGAGCGCGGGACGATGTCGATGTTCTGCGCGGGGACTTTGAGGGCGGCGGCGAGACGGCGGGTGAGGAAGAGTTCCTCATTGGTCATGCGGCCGCTGGCGACGATGGCGATTTGTGAGGGGGCGGCCTTGGAGAGGGCGGCGGCGGCCGACTGGAGGGCGTCCTGCCATGAGGCGATGCGGTGGGTGCTGCCGACCTTGATGGTGGGGTCGGTCATGCGGCGTTCGCTATTGACCCAATGGAAGTCGAGACGGCCGGAGTCGCACATCCATGCTGAGTTGACGTCGTCGTTGAGACGTGGAGTCTGGCGGTGGATGATGTCGTTGCGGGAGCCGATTTCGGTATTGCAGCCGCGGGCGCAGCCTGTGCAGAAGCTGTTGATTTCCTTGAGGAACCAGACCCGCATGGAGAAGCGGAAGTCAGTGCTGGTGAGGGCTCCGACCGGGCAGATGTCGACGGTATTGAGAGAGTAGTTGTGGGCGAGTTCCTTACCTGGGTGAGTGGTGAGGACCGTGTAGCTGCCGCGTTCGGTGAAGCCGAGGACGGGTTCGTCGGCGATTTCGGCGGTGAAGCGGATGCAGCGGCTGCACATGATGCAGCGTTCGTCGTCGAGCGTGATGCGCGGGCCGATGCTGACGTTTTTGGGTTTCTTGACCTTGTCTTCGAGGAAGCGGCTTTCGCCGCGGCCGTGTTCGACGCTGAATTCCTGGAGACGGCATTCACCGGCCTGGTCGCAGATGGGGCAATCGAGCGGGTGGTTGATGAGGAGGAATTCCATGACCCCGCGGCGGCATTCTTCGACGAGCTTGCCCTGGGTGCGGATGCCGATGCCTTCGGAGACGGTGTTGGCGCAGGCGATGACGGCGCGCGGGCTCCACATGATTTTGGCGAAGCCATGTTCGTCTTTTTCGACGTCGGACTGGCCGGGTGCGGGGCGTGCGGGCATGCCCATTTCGACGAGGCACATGCGGCAGTTGCCCGGGCTACTGAGTTTGGGGTGATAGCAGTAGTGGGGGACCTCGACGGAGGCCTTGCGGAGGGCTTCGATCATCCGCATTCCTTTGGGGAACTGCATCCATTGGCCGTTGACCTGGACATTGACGAGGTCGACTGGCGGTGCGGCTGGGGTAGGGGAAGCTGTGGCAGTGCTCACGTGGGAACGTCGGGAGACGGGTTGGTTGACCTTTAAGAAACGATGCCTTTGGGGATGGGAGCGGCAAGGGTATTTGTGAAAAATTTCACAAGCGGGAGGTGGGGATCCACTGGAGCCATGAGTGGAGGTGGGCCTGCCATGTGAGCGGGAGCATGGAGGCGCGGGCGGCGTGGCCGATGGCGGGGAGGTCGGAGCCGAGGGCGGATTCGATGAGGTTGGCGAGGTCGGTGGGGGAGTGGCTGTTGTCGAGCCGCCAGCCGTTGGTGGTGTGGTGGATGAATTCGGAGGCACCGTCGTCTGCGGAGATGATGCCGGGGAGGGCGGAGGCCATGCTTTGGAGGACGGTATTGGCGCAGGCGTCGTAGTGGGAAGGGTGGACGAAGAGATCGGCGGCGGCGTACCATGGGCGGAGGTCGGTGACGTTCCCTGCCTCGATGATGCGGTGGGAGAGGCCTGCGGCGGCGATGCGGGAGCGCCATGGGGCGAGCGGTTTGCCGGCGACGGCGAGGGTGACGTCCTTGCGGGGGAGACGGGCGAGAGCGTCGAGGAGGACGGGGAGGCCTTTGCGGCGGTGGTCGAGGGAGACGAAGAGGAGGAGCGGGCCGGAGGCGGGGAGATTGAGGGCGGCGCGGGCGGCGGCGCGGTTTTCTGGCGGGTGCCAGAAGGTGGTGTCGACGGCGGTGTGGATGACGCGGATGGAGTTGTGGGGGACCTTGTAGAACGAGTGGAGTTCGGAGGCGACCTTGGAGGCATTGACGACGAAGCGCTGGGTGAGGCCGCTGGTGTAGAGCTGGCGTTCGAGGGCGAGTTCGGTCTGGTTTTTGGGACGCCAGCGTTTCCACCATGGGAGGTCGGTGGAGAAGCGGGCGTGGCAGCCGCCGCCGGCGCGGTGGACGTGCTGCTGGTAGGTGCGGCCGAAGCCGAGGACGGCGTCGACGTCCCATGAGGGGACGAAGGCGGCGGACTGGGAGGCGAAGCGGCGGAGCGTGCCGTTTTTAGTTAGGGCGGCAGGGAAGAGTCGGACGGAGGAAGCGAGGTGGCGGAAGTTGTCGTCGCAGTGGACCCCGGCGAGGTGGAGCGAGTGGCCGGCGGCGGCGAGTTCTCCGCAGAACTTGAGGAGATAGCCTTCGAGCCCGCCGCGGCGGAGGAACTGGTGGTAGAGGATGCCGAGCTTCAC
>JAIXVE010000232.1 GCA_027483175.1 Verrucomicrobiaceae bacterium
AAGTTCTCGTCCCAGACGTGTTCGGAGAGCTGCGTGCGGGAGATGACGCGGCCGGCGTGGCGAAGCAGGTATTCGAGAATGGAAAACTCCCTCGCGGTCAGGTCAATGACGTGTCCGCCGCGCGTCACCTTGCGCGCGAGGGGGTCGAGGAGAAGGTCATCCACGCGGAGGCGAGCGTCGCACTCCGGAGCGGCGCGGCGGAGCAACGCGTGAATGCGCGCCAGCAGTTCCTCAAAGGCGAAAGGCTTCTTCAGATAATCGTCTGCGCCCCCGTTGAGGCCGCGTACTCGGTCCTGCACGGAACCGCGGGAGGTGAGCATGAGCACGGGTGTGCGCCTGCCTTTCGTGCGCAGCTGCTCCAGTACTTCAAACCCATCAAGCCCCGGCAGCATGACGTCGAGTACGATGAGATCATAGTCCTGCTCCACTGCCCGCAACGCGCCGTCATCGCCGTCGCCCGAGACATCGACCGCGAAGCCTTCCTCGCGCAAGCCGCGGGCGAGCAGCGGCGCGAGCTTCGGGTCGTCTTCAATGATGAGCAGGCGCATGGCGATATCGTGTGCGAGTTGTTGATGATGTCCAGGCATTGAGCAAGCACGGCTTGCGTCTGGATCACTGTCTGGGCAGAGAACTCGCTCTCGCTGTCATGTTCATGTCATCTGGGATGGTCACAGTGAGGGCATGAGGCCATGTTGTTTCAAATTGATCGGGTTTCTCGCGGCGGCGGTGATGTTTGCCGCTGGTCTTTCGGCCGGTGCTGCTCCGGTCGTCGAGCAGCGTTATCCGAAATCGCCGTATGTGATCGATGTCAAGCAGCCGCCGTATTCAGCGAAGGGGGATGGCGTGACGGACGACACGGACGCGCTGCAGAGGGCCCTCAATGAAAATGTCGGGCGGCACCGGATGCTCTATTTTCCCCGGGGTACTTATATCGTGAGTCGGACCCTGACATGGCCGAAGCAGTGGAAAGGCCGGGACAACTGGGGGTTCACGATGCTGTGTGGCCAGCACCGCGACCAGAGCATCCTGCGTTTGAAGGACGGCACCTTCACCGATGCGGCCAAGCCGGCGGCGATCATGTGGTGCGGCGGTTTTGGCTCGGCGGATTGGTTTCACAATTATGTGGAGAATCTGACGTTCGATGTCGGCTCAAAGAATCCCGGCGCGATCGGGCTGCAGTTTTATGCCAACAATTATGGTGCGGTGCGCGACTGCCTGATTGTCTCCGAGGATGGTGCGGGCGAGGTGGGGCTTGATCTTGGTCATCGAGACATGAATGGACCACTCTTCGTGAGCAGGGTCGAAGTGCGAGGGTTTCGGCGTGGTGTGGCCACGTCACGGGCGGTGAACGGGCAGACGTTCGAGCACCTGACGCTGCGCGGGCAGACACAGTTTGGATTGGACAACGAGGGACAGAGCGTGGCCATCCGCGGCCTGCGCAGCGAGAATTCCGTGCCGACGGTGCGCAGTTACGGCTCGCTCTGTCTGGTGGATTCCACGCTCACTGGCAAAGGCGACGCAGCGAAGGTTCCTGCGGTGATCAACTACAATGGCGGTCGCCTCATGCTGCGCGATGTGGCGACGACCGGGTATGGCCGAGCTGTCGGCGATGTGTCCACGCCAGACTGGGTCGCGGCTCTGCGTGTGAGCGGCGAGGACAAGCCGGGAAGCGCCGGGCCGAAGGTTGCGGAGTATTTCTCACACCCGCCGACCCGTGCATATCCGGGTGGGTCCGGTTCGCTGCGTCTGCCCGTGGAGGAGACGCCCGCGCCACCGCGTGAGGATCCGAAGAAGTGGGCGGTCGCCGATGCGTTCGGGGCAGATCCGACCGGTGAACGCGATGCCACTGATGCGATCCAGAAAGCCGTGGATTCGGGTGCGGTGACTCTTTTTCTCCCCGGACATTACGCGCTGTCGAAGCCGGTCATCATTCGCGGCAAGGTCCAGCGCGTGCTTGGGGTTGGCGGGCAGGTTGATTACGTCAAAAAATCGCCGCGCGCCTTTCGCATCGAAGGCGCAGGTGGCGAGGTGACGTTTGAGCATTTTGCAAACGTCGGCAGCGGCATCGAGAACACCACGGACCGCACGGTGATCCTGCGGAGCATTGGCACGCAGATTTTCAGCAGGGGACGCGGGACGATTTTCTTCGAGGACGTCGCCGGCCATGAACTCTCGATCAAGAATCAGCGCGTCTTCGCACGGCAGCTCAACATCGAGAACGAGGGCACGCATTTCCGCAACGACGGCGGCACCGCGTGGGTGCTAGGCTACAAGACCGAGCGCGGCGGAACGCTTGTCCACACGCTCGGCGGCGGACGCAGCGAAATCATTGGCGGCTTCAGCTACACGACGACCGCCGGCAAGCTCGCGCCGATGTTTGTCGGCGAGAATGCGTCCCTCTTCGCGTTCTTTGCCGAAGTCTGCTACAGCGGCGATCCGTTTCAAATGCTGGTGCAGGAGACTCGCGGCGGTGAGACGAAGTTCATCCGCAAAGGGGAAGGCGACACGATGCCTTACGTCGGTTTCCCTGTCCGTCAGGGAAGGTGATTCGTGATGGTGACTGACTTCGCTGAGGGTTCGGAGACGAGAGCCGCCGTCACGGTGTGCGGAAAGTGGTCTGGAATGATGGAGCGGTAGCACTGGTGGGGAAGGGTCGTGTTCGGACTGGATGGGGGCAACTTCGAGAATCCCGCGATCTGCACTGAACGCGCTGACGCGGTCGAGATGGCGGGCTGGGTGAAGGTGTGCGATGGCGTTGAGAGGGGCGTGATTCCGCCGAGGAAGAGGCCGCGCCGCCGCGTTGACGGCATCCCAAGGTGCTGTCAATCTTTCGGCATGAGGCGAACTCAGATCCAACTTCCCGACGACACCTCCGCCCGTGCGAAGGAATTGGGCAGGGTCCGTAAGATCTCCTTCGCCAATTTCGAGGCACTCAGCGCGGACGACGCGGTGCATGCCTCGTTCGTGCTCGAATTCCACAACCTCCGCCGACACTTCCGTCGCCCGCTACGCACTCGACACGCATGAAATCGACTGAATCGACGAACGCTGGCTGCCTTCGGGAACTCGTTCAGGAATCGTGCCCGGTGCATCTGCTTCGGGACTGTGGATGTGGGGATGAAGTATTGCGGCGGTGGTCGGAGCGGCATCGTGTGTGGCACGGACCGGAGCACTTGCGCTCGCTGATTGCGGATTTTGCCGACGTGCCGGCCGGGGATGAGCGCGACACATTGAGGCTCGCCGCGCTCTACCACGACGCCATCTACAATCCGCTGCGAACCGACAACGAGGAGGCGAGCGCGGCGCTGCTGCTCCGGCACGCAGCGGACAGAACGAACCGCATCGTGCAGCGCGCGGCTGAGATCATCGTTGCATCTAAATGGAACAAGGTGCCCGCCGACACGCTCACCTGGAGGTTTTGGGAAGCCGACTGCAAGCCGCTCGCGGCGGATTATCCACTGGCGTCCAGAGTTGCCTACGAGCGGGCCATCTTTCGCGAGTATCAGTGGGCATCGTGGACTACCTATCGCGAGAAGCGCGCGGAGTTTCTGCGCGGCTGGTCGCACCGATTTCCGCAGCAGCGCGAGGGCGTGGAGATTTGTCTTGGTTTGCTGGAAGGACTATCCCCTCGTGTCGCGGTGTATCCGGGCAGCTTCAATCCGTTCCATCGCGGACATCTCTCCATCCTGAGACAGGCGGAGCGTGTTTTCGACAAGGTCATCATCGGCGTTGCGGTGAACCGGCAGAAATCCGGTGCCGTGGACACGCTGGAAGCTCGGCGGGCGGAACTGCAGGCGCGGTTGTGTTTTCACGAAGTCGCCGGAGTGCCTGGCTTGCTTACGGACTTTGTGGAGCAGTTCCCGCTGCAGTTGTCGGTGGTGCGCGGAGTTCGCGACGGCACCGACCTCGAAGCTGAACTGAGATACGCCCGTTTCCTCGGTGAACTGCGTCCGGAGACGAACGTCGTCTGGATTGGATGCGAAGCGGAATTGCAACACCTCAGTTCCAGCGCGATTCGTGAACTGGAATCCATCGCAATTGGCAGCGGCTCGCGTTATGTGCCGGACACCGCGGGGATTTATGGGCTGGTGGGCGACGAAGGGTGAGGGCGAGTCGATGGGGTGATTCCTCGGGGTGTCGCATATTAAGGAGCGGCCCTATCTGCTTTTTCGGAAAGCGTATCAGCCTGCCGCAACGAGATCTCGAAACCGATCACAACAATCCCGGAAACCCCTTGCCAGCCACGTTGGCCCGGCTATGATCGGACATATCCAACCATATCCATTGATCCAGAGTTCTTTACGAAATTCAAAGGTCCTCCGCAATGCCCCTGTGCAAAGCGGATACCCCAACATCTCTGGTGAAGCCATAGGCTGCTAGTTTTCTGAACAACCATCTTTCCCCATGGAGCCGCAGATCAATCCCTATCAACCCCCAGCAGGCGAACTGGTTCTTCCTAAGCATGGCGGTGCCGATCTCGTAGACGCGAGCAGAGGTCAGCGATTCGGCACTTTTGTGGTGGACTACATCGGCTTCATATCACTCGGTGTGCTGGTTGGAGTGGCTTTTGCCATGGTCCTAGGCGAGCGTTCAGAGGAGGTGCTTAAGCAGATCCCTGACTTCCTGCTTGGGTTGCTCATTTATTTTGCTTACTACATGATTTTCGAGGTTTGGCTGGGCAGAACACCGGGGAAGTTTGTCTTCGGTACGCGAGTGGTCGATCAGTCGGGTGCCAAAGCAAGCGCTCGCCAGGTTGCCGTACGAACGCTTTGTCGCTTCATTCCCTTCGAGGCATTCTCTTTCCTTGGCGGGGAGGGCTGGCATGACTCAATATCAAAGACTCGGGTGGTGCGCACAAAGGCCCCCTAGCTCGAACGTTCGCGCTTGAAATGAGGACATTACTCGGCATTGTTGGTTTCTTTCTCACCTGCACGTTCTCCGTTCAAGGCACCGAGTGCCTCCATGTTGGCCAATACCACTTCGAGAGTCCGGACGGGAGTCGCGCCTTGGACTTTGAATGTGCGAACGCCGCAGTTGCGGCGAAAGGCAAAGGAAAATTTTGATGGGCCCCAGCATCGGCTCCGCCTTGATCATCAGGAAAGCTAAATCACCGTGGAAAGTCCTTGCCGATTCTGTTGGTTCGGATATTTTGGTCGAAAAGCCGTCATTGCCATTGAATTTCAGGCAGTTGAAAGAAAAAGACGCCCTGCCGAACGCCCCGTTTCCACAAGGATATTCCACCAGATATAGTGAAATGATAAACTTTTAGGCGGCGACGCATTCTGTTCTTAACGCTACCCCGGAATACCAACCAAATACCGTTAACCGATGAAAACCAACCAAACGCAAAACCTTACAGCCCGCGCGCTTGCTGGCGCGCTGGCACTCACGACCGCACAGGTCTTTGCCCAAGAATCCGCCACTGGCGTCACGGTCACGCAAGAAAACTACTGCCGTGCGGAATCCGACCGCACCTTTGCCAACATCTCCAAGCTCGCAGGCGGGGTGAACCGTTGGTTCCACTACCGGAACTTCGTGCCGATCGACAACCAGACGGTGGTGCGGATGAACAAGGATACGCTCTATTCCGGAGCCGTGGTGGATACCTCGAAAGGTGCAACTGTGACCATGCCAGAGATCCCGGCGGGCCGCTATGCTTCGATCCTGCTGGTGGACAATGACCACTACTGCCCCGGCGTCATCTACACGCCCGGCACCCACAAGCTTCCGACCGACACCAAGTATCTCTTCCTCGCCATCCGCATCCAGTCGCTGAAGCCCGACGATCCGGCGGACATCGCGTTCATCAACAAGCTGCAGGACCAGTTCATCATCAAGGCGGAGAGCGCCGATCCGTTTCCCGAGCAGAAGTGGAACCCGAAGTCACTGGAAGCCAGGACGGCGGAGTTCAACGTCGAGTTTGCCAAATTCAATCTCTATCCCGACGAGTGGATGGGGCCGCGCGGCGTGGCGAATGACAAGACCCGGCACCTCGGCTGCGCCGGAGCCTGGGGACTCTTCCCGAACAAGGATGCGGTTTACATCAACTACAACGGCAAACTTCCCTCCGACAAAGCGCACACCGCCACCTACACCGTGCCGGAGAACAACGCCTTCTGGTCGATCACCGTGTATGGCGCCGATGGTTACATGAAGAGCGCCAACAGCGTGCTCAACAAGTTCAACACGAAGTTCAACGAGGATGGCACCTTCACCGTCCACTTTGGCTCGAAGGAGCAATGCGGCGACGTGCCGAACCGCCTCGATGCCCCCGAGGGTTGGAACTTTCTCATGCGGGTCTATCGCCCCGGCCCGTCCGTGCTCAATGGCACCTATAAATTGCCGGATGCAAAGCCCATCAAGTAATGTGCCGGAGGCAGCCAAGACAATGAAGCGTTCGAAACGCCTGACATTACGGTGGCGGACAACCGTCTACCCGCCCCGGGTCGATGAGCCCTCCTGACCCACAACCCTTGACCCTGTTGCGGAGTGGCGCTCCCGGTAGCCGGTGCCACACCTCGACGTTTAGGCCGGACAGTCCAGCGGTGTCTCGCCCTCCAGCCGTCAATCCGCATGTCCCATCGCCACCATGAACGAACACGGCAAACTGAATTACGTCGAGCTTCCATGCACGGACATCACCAGGACCAAGGCGTTCTTTGAGCGCGCCTTTGGTTGGTGGTTCATCGACTACGGGCCTGAATACACCTCATTTTCCAATCAGGGCCTGGACGGCGGGTTCTTCAAGTCTGAACAATGCGCAACAACTGCGGCGGGGAGTGCGCTCCTGGTATTCTACAGCGCACGCCTTGAGGAGACGCTAGCCGAGGTGGAGAGCGCGGGCGGCGTTGTGATTCAGCCCATCTTTTCGTTTCCTGGCGGCAGGAGGTTTCACTTCACAGAACCGAGCGGGAACGAGTTTGCGGTTTGGTCCGAGTGATTTCGTTTCA
>JAIXVE010000358.1 GCA_027483175.1 Verrucomicrobiaceae bacterium
ACCAGCTCCGCCACCACGAGGTCCGCCGATGAAGCCCAAATCTCCATCTGAGTGATAGAATAGACCCCTACCCCTGACCCACAGACCCTGCCTGTCTCCGCCCCGACTTGCACCTTCACAATCCCCACAGAGGTCTGCCCGCCCATCTTACCCTGCCCTCAGATTTGCCCCTCCGTCACCGCGCCCTTCACTTTGACAACAATCATCGCCGCCACCAGCACTTCTCTAATTCCGCCCACAACAACCAACTCCCGTCAGAGAATCCACACCCGCACCCACACTCAGAAAACCCCCATGGCCGCCCATCAGAAGATCAGCCTCTCAAGTCCGCTTGGCCTGGTCACGGCCTTCCGCTTTCCCCTCCAATGCCCCATCGCCCGCCGGGAAGTACTCATCGGCGCACTCTGGCTACTCGTTCCCTTCATCGGATGGATCCTCAACATGGGACACCGCATCGCCATGACACACCGCATGCAGCACGGCCTGCCCGCATGGCCCGCGTGGACCGATTACCGATCCCTGGCAAAACACGGCATGATCACCTTCCTCGGAATGGTCGAGTATCACCTTCCTTCGCTCATCTGCGAAATGGCCGCCCTCCATTTCCAATCCACTTCCCTCCACATCCTCGCCGCGCTCCTCTGGATCGTCGCAACCCTGGCCGTCCCCGGCTTACATGTCGCACTACTGCTTCACTCTCGACCCCCGCGAAGTCTTCAACCCGCTCCGCGCCCTGCGCCGCATCGCAGAAGGCGGACCCGCCTACTGGCACGCGTGGACCATCGCCCTCGCCGCCCTGCTCTGCTCCTTCCTTGGCCTCCTCGCCTTCGGCATCGGCTTCCTGCTCACCAGCGTCTGGTTCTGGCAAGTCGCCGGATTCTCTTTCGCCACCGTGTTCACCGAGGCCTTCCGCCTCAGGGCAGCCCAGCAACCGCAAGACCACCCGCCAGCGCCAGACACCCCGATTGCGCCCTGAAATCCGCGTGACAACCCGGGCCGCTTCCGGACAATCCCCGGCATGCGATTCCGCCTCCCGACAGCTCTCGCCGCACTTGGATTTTCCATGGCCGTTCCCGCATGGGCGGAAAACACCCGTCATGACCTCGCGACCGCGGTCCTCCAACGCTACCAGGCCTTCTCCATCTCAGAAAAACAGGCCGCTCTCTCTGGCCTCGTGACCCACCGGGAAACCGCAGCCATGGTCCTCGATGCCCTCGATGCCGGCACCATCCCCCGCAGCGACCTCTCCGGCTTCGCCGCCCGCCAGATTGCCGCCCTCCGCGACCCGGCCCTCACCGCCAAACTCGAAAAGGCATGGGGCCGCATCAGCAATGCCGCCCCCGGAACCGAAGAAGCCGCCCGCGAACACGCCCGCCTCAAATCCCTCCTCACTCCCGCCGTCCTCGCCAAAGCCAACGTCTCCACCGGCCGCGTCCTCTTCAAAAGCGTCTGCGCCACCTGCCACACACTCTTCGATGAAGGCGGAAAAATCGGCCCCAACCTCACCGGCTCCAATCGCGCCGATCTCGACTACCTCCTCGAAAACATCACCAATCCCAGCGCCGTCCTCGGCAAAGACTACGAACTCCACACCTTCGCCCTCAAAGACGGTCGCGCCGCCGCTGGCATGATCCGCAAGGAAACCCCCAGCGCCCTAACCATCCAGACCATCACCGGCGAAGAAGTCATCGCCCGCGATTCCATCCAGTCTCAGGAAAACCCCGGCATCTCCATGATGCCCGCAGGCCTGCTCACCGGCCTAACACCCGATCAGGCCCGCGACCTCGTCGCCTACCTCGCCAGCCCTCGCCAGGTCCCCCTGCCCGGCGAAGGCCCGCCCCCTCCAGCCTCCGTCCCCGGAGCCATCGAAGGCGAATCCCTCCGCGTCCTCACCAAAACCGGCGACGCCACACCCCAGGACATGCGCAACTGGACCGACTCCTCATGGAGCGGCGGCGCCCAACTCTGGTGGACCGGCGGCAAACCCGGCGACCAGCTCACCCTCGCCCTCCCCGTCCCAGCCGACGGCACCTACGAAATCTTCGCCGTCCTCACCCGCGCCATCGACTACGGCACCGTCCGCTTCCTCATCGACGGAAAACCCCTCAACCCACGCGAATTCGACTGCTTCGGCTCGAAAGTCACCGCCACCCCCGAACTCAGTCTCGGCAAAGCCACCCTAACCTCCGGCGACCACCGTCTCACCATCACCATCACAGGCGCCCACAAGGACGCCGTCAAAGCCTACATGGCAGGCCTCGACTACCTCCGGCTCCAGAAAATTCCCTGACACTCCCTTCATCCTCCATCCCTATCACTATCCCTTTCCCAACTCATGAAATCACCCATCCTCGCCCTCCTCCTCGCCGCCTCCACCGCCGTCGCCGCCGACTGGCCTAACTTCCGCGGCCCCCAGTTCAACGGCATCTCCGCCGAAACCGGCTGGCAATCCTCCTTCCCCGACGACGGCCCCAAGGTCCTCTGGAAAGCCAAGGCCGGCATCGGCTTCTCCTCTTTCTCCGTCGCCGACGGCAAAGTCTACACCACCGGCAACACCAACGACGAAGACTCGGTCTTCTGCTTCGACGCCGCCACCGGCAAGGAACTCTGGAAACATTCCTACGCCGAAGAACTCGACCCCAAATTCTACGAAGGCGGCACCTCCGCCACCCCCACCTTCGCCGATGGCAAAGTCTATCAACTCAGCCGCACCGGCAAAGCCTTCTGCCTCGACGCCGCCACCGGCAAGGTCATCTGGAACGCCAACCTCCAGGAACTCACCGGAGCCACCATCCCCGACTGGGGCTTCGCCGGCTCCGCCCTCGTCCTCGGCGATCACATCATCTTCAGCCTCGGCGAATTCGGCACCGCCGTGAACAAAGCCGACGGCAAAATCGTCTGGTCCACCGGCAAAAAAGCCGCCGGCTACTCCACCCCGCTCCCTCACAAATCCGGCGACCGCCAACTCCTCCTCGTCTCCTCCGCCAAAGCCTACGCCGCCATCGACGCCGCCGACGGCAAAACCGTCTGGGAATTCCCATGGACCACCCAGTACGGCGTCAACGCCGCCGACCCTATCCCCTCCGGCGACAAGGTCTTCATCTCCTCAGGCTACGAAAAAGGTGCCGCCCTCATCCGCACCGACAGCGGAGCCCCCACTGCCGTCTGGCAGAACAAGGTCATGCGCAATCAGTTCAATTCCTGCGTCCTCGTCGACGGCCACCTCTACGGCCCAGACGGCAACAACGGCCGAGGCGCTTCCCTCAAATGCCTCGAACTCAGCTCCGGCAAGGTGAAATGGGAACACAAGGGCTTCGGCCCAGGCGGCCTCACCGTCGCCGACGGCAAACTCATCACGCTCTCCGAAAAAGGCGAACTAGCCATCGCCCCAGTCTCCCCGGATGCCTTCAAACCCATCGCCACCGCCCAGGTCCTCGGCGGCCGCTGCTGGTCTGCCCCAGTCCTCGCGAACAGCCGTCTCTTCTGCCGCAATGCCGCCGGCGATGTCGTCTGCCTCGACCTCTCCTCCAAGTGATCAGCCACCGCCTCCCCATGCGCTCCCGCCGCCACTTCCTCGCTACCGCCTCCGCCGCGTTCTCCGCTGTCCCGCTCCTCCGCGCCCAGGACCCTAACCGCAAAATGAAAACCGTCCTCATCGGCTCCGGTTGGTGGGGCCTCAACATCCTCCGCGAAGCCCTCGCCGCAGGCCGCTCGGAATGCACCGCCCTCTGCGACGTCGACCCCGCCCAGCTCAACAAAGCTTCCGAGGACATCACCTCCATCACCAACTCCTCACCAAAACTCTACCGCGACTACCGCGAACTCCTCGACAAGGAAAAACCCGAAGTCGTCATCATCGCCACCCCGGACCACTGGCACGCCCTCCAGACCATCGCCGCACTCAAGGCCGGCGCTCACGTCTTCGTCGAAAAACCCACCGCCCACACCGTCAACGAAAGCCGCGCCATGGTCCGCGTCGCCCGCGAATCCGGCAAAACCGTCCAGGTCGGTCTCCACCGACGCATCGGCCCCCACCACGTCAACGCCCACCAGTTCCTCCGCAGTGGCAAGGTCGGCAAAGTCGGCATGGTCCGCTGCTTCGTCCACAGCGGCGGCGGCACCGAACAACCACGCCCTAACGGCGAACCACCCGATGGCATGGACTGGGACCTCTACTGCGGCCCAGCCCCCCTCCGACCCTTCAACTCCCGCATCCACCCCGGCGGCTGGCGCATGTTCATGGACTACGCCAACGGCATCATCGGCGACTGGGGCGTCCACTGGCTCGACCAGATCCTCATGTGGTCCGAAGAAAAAGGCCCGCGCTCCGTCTTCAGCGCCGGCAGCCGCCCGCTCTCCGGCCCACCAGTCCTCACCCCGGAAAAACAAACCACCGACGCCCCCGAAGTCCAGACCGCCATCTTCCAGTTCGAAAACTTCACCGCCACATGGGAAAACCGCCGCTTCGGTGAAAACGAATCCGAAAAACACCCGCTCGGCGTCTGCTTCTACGGCACCTCAGGCACGCTCCACATCGGCTGGCGCGACGGCTGGACGTTCTATCCAGCCAAAAAAGGCGACCCCATCATCCACGAAAATCACCAGCTCCAGGAACCAGACGGCCACAACCTCCGCCTCCTCTGGGACGACTTCCTCAAGGCCATCGACTCCAAAACCTCCCCAGTCGCCAACCTCGAAGCCGCCCACCGCTCCAGCCTCCTCCCCATGCTCGCCAACGCCTCCATGAAACTCGGCCGCAGCATCACATGGAACCCGGATACCGAATCCATCTCCGACGACCCCGCCGCCTCCGCTCTCCTCTCCAGAAAATACCGCGGCCCATGGGAATACCCTGCCTGAGTCCCCACCCGAATCACACCCTCAAAACAAACGCCGCGCCCGGCTCATCACCGGACGCGGCGTTCCTTTTCAGCAATTCTCTAGCCTCTCACTTCTTCTTCGCCTTCTTCCCAGCCTTCAGCTCTTCATAAAGCTTGAACGCCTTCTGCGGCGTCAGCCCGCCGTGCACCACCCCAGCCACCGCCTGCACCATCGCAATCGGATCGTCCGCCTGGAAAATGTTCCGGCCCATGTCCACCCCGCTCGCTCCCTGCTCCAGTGCGTTGTACGACATCTTCAGCGCCTCAAGCTCCGGCAGCTTCTTGCCACCGGCAATCACGATCGGCACCGGACAGCAGCTCGTCACCGTCTCGAACTCCGTCTCCGTGTAATAGCACTTCACAAGGTGACAGCCCAGTTCCGCCATGATCCGCGTCGCCAGACGGAAATACTGCGCGTTCCGCGCCATCGCACGGCCCACCGCCACCACACCCATCACAGCAATCCCGTAACGGTTCGCCTGATCAATGATGTCCGTCATGTTCTTGATCGTCTGCCGCTCATGCTGGCTCCCGATGAACACCTGCACCGCCAGCACGTTCGCATTCAACCGCAGCGCTTCCTCAATGCTGCACGCAATGCTCTCGTTCGACAGCGGCTCATAACCAGGACGCCCCAGCTTGATCGCGTCGTCCCCGTCCGTCCCTTCCCACTCGTCAAACGGACTCACCATGCTCGTCCCGCCCGACGCCCGCAGCGCAATCGCCTTCTGCGTCGTCGCAGGCACAATGCTCCGCTGAATCCCGCGAGTCAGCATCAGACAGTCCACATACGGCTCCAATGGCAGAATCGTCTGGTCAATCCGCTCCAACCCAGTCGTCGGCCCCTGGAAATACCCGTGGTCAAACGCCAGCATCAGCGTCCGCCCATCCTTCGGATTGAACACGCGGCTCAACCGGTTCTTCAATCCCCAGTCATACTGGTGCGATCCCTTCAGAAAGAATCCAGGCGCCGCCTGGGGCACTTCCGCAAAGAATTCCTTGTTCTTCTTTTGTCCGTCGAGGTCTGCCATAATATTGTGTTTGGTTACTAGGTTGCTTGGGGAAAGATCATGCGTCGGCTTCCGACTGCGGCGAACTATCGGCGGATGCTCAGGGAGGCAAGCCGAAACCCTGCCCCCGCCCCCTCCCCACCAGCCCCCTCCCAACAAGCGCGCCGCAGGCTCTGGACTGCTGGGAGCATCACAGCTCTCTCCGCGCACGAAGTGCGCCCCCCCCCCCCCACACGCCCCGGGAACGCCGAGGTCCCCCTCGGCCCTCTCCCCACACGCCCACTTTTACTATTTACTATTCACTATTTCCAATTTCCACCCCCCTCCGAACAAGCAGCCGCAGGCTCTGGACTGCTGGGAGCATCACAGCTCTCTCTGCGTGCGGAGCACGCCTACCCGTCCTCCCCACCAGCCCCCTCCCTTTAAGACGTCCTGCCGCAACTCACCGCAGCGCTCCCCAACAAGGTAGCCGATCTGGCGATGACCCTGACCTGCTGGCAGGCACCCCGCGCGTCACTCGTCACCTCAGCGTGATGGGTTGCCGCCACGGTTTTCCTCGAGCAGAGCGATCGGATACCAGCCCCCCCCAAAAAAACACAAAAACATCCTTGCGGCCAGGCATTCTATCACCTAAACGCGGAAAGAAGATAGTCACAAATTTAGCAACAACAGCGTAACCGTGAGGTAATTACACGGAAAATCACAAGAACAAATCAATGAAAATCACCGCAACTGTACTCGCAACACTACTCTGCGCACCACTCGCGCACGCTACCGTCATCAGTAGCTATGCCCTCGGCGAAGCCGGAAGCGTCGGCAACGTTTCCCCCTTTCTCAACTTGGTTGACTCCGTGGGTCCGGTATCAAATGACATCGATTCCTACCAGAATATCGCACAATCGTCCGTCACCATCGTTTCCCCGGGTTCGGGCGGCGCTCCCGGTTCTACTGCAGCCATTAGCAT
Organism: Verrucomicrobiaceae bacterium; assembly: GCA_027483175.1. Classification (GTDB taxonomy): domain Bacteria; phylum Verrucomicrobiota; class Verrucomicrobiia; order Verrucomicrobiales; family V1-33; genus V1-33. Next base: position 6,855 of record JAIXVE010000358.1, read on the forward strand.
CTCCCAATCACCTACTAGGAATGCAGGGTTTTACATGAGCACTAATTCACATGCTCTCACCGACAACTGGGACCTTGAATTCTGGTTTAAAACTCCCAATCTGGCCGGTCCTTCTAACGGATGGGTTGTTGCTGCTACCGATACTACGACCAGCGGTGTCTCCGTTGAACTGTTCAACGGCAAGTTCAACTTGCTCACGGGGAATTTTGCCGTACGTTATGAGGGATCCACACCCGCCGCGTCGTACAGCGTCGACACATGGTATAAGATCAACTTGCGAGACATTGACAACGAGCTGAATCTCTACGTCAACGACGTGTCCGTCGTCACCGTCACCTCGGCACAACTCCCTTACTCCGACCTCGGACGACTCATGTTGGGTTTCGGACCCGGTGCCCCGGCACAGCGTGGGGTAAACGGAACCTTCGACGAAGTGCGCGTTGCCGCCGTCCCGGAGCCTTCCTCTGTGGCGGTGCCTCTCGGCCTTGGCTTCGTCGCCGTACTCGGTCGCCGTCGCCGCCGCTAAATCCCAGCTTCATTCCTCGCTCTCCTGAGCGGTGAGTTAGAAGTAGTAGTTCATCAAAAACATGATCGAGGGAACTCGATCATGTTTTTTGATTTTGGGGGACCATCGCTGCAGCGCCGTCTCCCAGCCTTGTCGCTGCCGCTGCGAAGCACCATCCACCAAACACACCCCAAGAGCCCCGTCCTCTCATCCCCCGGAAAATCCCCGCACCCAGACCCGAAGATGTCTGTCTCTTTGTTCACCGCCGCACCGCGCAGCACCAACTTCCCCAGAGCCCTGTCCTTTTGCTCACACCTGTTCCCTTGCCAGCCATTCCCCTGCCATTTCCCATTCGCGCCTCCTTCCCAAAGTGACACGGGCATCCTGCCTATGACACCACCCGTCAGAGGTCTGTCTCTTTGCCCCCAAAGTGGCACACACATCCGGCCTGAGCCCCCTCCCACCAGCGCACCGAAGGGGTCTGTCTCGAATGGCGCTAAGATAAGGCGGGTGATCGCTGATTTTCCGATAAGCCGCCCGGGGAATTGCGTTAGGCATTCATGTCCAGCACAACGCCCATGTTTCCCGGTTGGAATACGCTCGCGGGGCGGGCCTCCAAGAGCCGCCTGACCCGCGCCGAGGAGCAGCGCCGCAGCCTCTGCGCCCAGGGTCTGCCGGGGATGCGCTCACTGCTCGAGGGCCTGATGGACCCGCGGCTTCTCACTCCCGCGGACGGTGGTCCGCGCCCCGAAGAGGTCTGTCTCTTTGTCCATGTCTCTTTGTCCACCGCCCGGCGCGCAGGTTTGACCGCGCTTCGCTTGCCCTTCGCACCCCAAGCGCCCCGTCCTCTTATCCCCCCCGGAACCGACCCGCACCCCGTGTCCCAACAGGACATCGCGTCCCAGACACGAAGAGGTCTGTCTCTTTGTTCACTGCCGCACCGCGCAGCACCAACTTCCCCAGAGCCCTGTCCTTTTGCTCACACCTGTTCCCTTGCCAGCCATACCCCTGCCATTTCCCATTCGCTCCGCCTTCCCAAAGTGACACGGGCATCCTGCCAGTCACCTCTCCCGTCAGAGGTCTGTCTCTCTGCCCCCAAAATGGCACGCGCATCCGCCCCCTACCACCTCCCGCCAGCGCCCCGAAGAGGTCCGTCTCTTTGTTCACGCCCAGGACAAGGGGGAGGGTCCCTGCAAGCTCAACCATTCCGCTCCGTTGAGGACGGGGCGGAAACCTGACGTTTCCGCGCCCTCACAACTTGCAGGGCAGGCGGAATGCCCCTTATTTCCGGTCATGAACCCATCCCGCGTCAAATATCCCCGCACGCCCCATCTGCCATGGTCGCCCGGAGCCTCTGCGGATGATGAGCGTCTGGTGGATTGCGGGAATTTCGAAGGCCGCCGCGTGGTGGTCACGGAAAAAATGGACGGGGAGAACACCACGCTTTATTCCGATGGGCTTCACGCCCGGTCCCTTGATTCCCGCCATCACCCGTCGCGGAATTGGGTCAAGGCGTGGCACGGCAGCATCGCCCACCACATCCCGGACGGCTGGCGGATGTGCGGGGAAAATGTTTACGCCCGCCACTCCATCGCCTATGAAAGCCTGGATGGTTATTTCTATCTGTTTTCGATTTGGAACGCGGAAAACCATTGCCTGAGCTGGCAGGAAACGATGGAATGGGCCGCCCAGCTGGAATGCCCCTGCCCCGCCGTGCTTTTCGAAGGCGAGTGGAATGCCGCCCTCATCCGCCAGTTCAGCGTTGATCCCGAAACCTCCGAGGGTTACGTGGTCCGCCTTGCGGAGGGTTTTCCTTTCGGGGACTTCGGCACTTCCATCGGCAAGTGGGTGCGCTCCCACCATGTGCAAACCGATCAGCATTGGATGCACGCCCCCATCATCCCCAACCAACTGCGTCAGGATGGATAAGCTCTGTCAGGCCATGCTGGCAGGCCGGTTTCCACCATGGCCGGAAATCCTGACCTCATGGCAAAAGGCGTTTCCACTCCTGGCGCAGTTGGAAGCCACCCCGCAGGACCCGGTCTGGCATGGCGAGGGCGATGTGTCCATTCATACCGGTCTCGTTCTGGAAGAGGTGCGCCGGGGGTTTTTGGAGTTGCCGCAACTCAGTCCGCCCGAAAAACTCACCCTCCAGCTCGCCGCCATTTTTCACGACATTGGAAAACCGCTCACCACCAAAACCCGCGAGATCCACGGGACTGACCGCATCATCTCGCCGCGCCATGCCGAGGCCGGTCGGAACTACCTTTGCCTACGCCTCGCCGCCCTTGGATTGCCGGAGGAAATGGAAGCTGCGGTGCTCGCGCTCGTGGCCCTGCACCACCACCCGCGCCGCCTCGTGCAGGACGACGCTCCGCCCGCGCGATGGCGTCAATTGGCCCGGCAATGCCCGCCCGCGCTGCTCTACGGGTTGGAAATGGCCGACCTCCGGGGCCGCCTTTGCCCGGACTTGGATGCCCAGTTGGAAATCATAGAACTCTTCCGCCTGCGTTGCGAGGAACTCGGTCTGTGGGCCGGAGGCGATCCATGGGATGCCTGGCGTGCGGCCATTGAGTCCGCCTTCACCGGACGCACCTTGGAATTCCAACGCCACGCCATCCACCAAACGATCCGTGATGCTGAAGCAGGCCTGATTCAGTCCGTCGAGGAAGGGATCGCCCGGGCGTGGCAACTGAAGGACCCCGCCCCGCAGCTCATCCTGCTGTGGGGGCCTTCGGGTTCTGGAAAATCCGAGTGGATTGCGAAAAACGCGGCCGCCGCGCAGGTGATCTCCCTCGACGCCATCCGTCAGGAAATCACCGGCAAACGGGAGGACCAATCCATGAACGGGCAAGTGCTCCAAGCCGCCAGAGAACGTCTCAAAGCCCTCCTCCGCCGCCCCGGCACGGTCGTTTGGGATGCCACCAATCTCCGTCAGGACCTCCGGGCGCCCCTGCTCCAACTGGGCTTCGACTACGGTGCCCATGTGGTCATCACCGTCCTGAAAACTCCCCTTCCCACCCTCGAAGCAAGGAACCGCCAACGCCCGCATCCGGTCCCCGCTTCCGTCCTCGCCCGGCAGTTGGAAATGCTGGAATGGCCCGAAGCCGGCGAAGCCCATGACGTGCGGGAATGCCGCCGCTCTTGATCGGCAAGTAGAGTCCGCCCCGGAAACCGGACGAGAACTTCCCCAGAGCCCTGTCCTTTTGCTCAGCCCTACTCCCTTGCCAGCCATGCACCTGCCATTTCCCATTCACGCCGCCTTCCCAAAGTGACGCAGGCGTCCTGCCTTTAACATCTTCCGCCAGCATCCCCTCCAGAGACCCGTCTACACATCACCAAGAGTTGTAGTCGAAGGGTGACGATTCTAAGTTCGCCCCCTCGCTCCACCAGATCGCGGTAGTTCAGATCCAGACACCCCTGCCCTCCTCTCAGCAACGGCAGCCGCGAACCTCCTCCAAACCAGCGTGTAAACCAAAACCCTACCCCCTTCCATCACTTTGCCTCACTGACCAGCTTCTTCGCCGCCGCATCCCAGATCCTCAGCACCCCGTCTTCCCCGCCCGCCGCCACAAACTTCCCGCCCGCATCGCTCGCCACCGTAAAACAGAACCCCTTCGCCCCGGGCAGCTTCTCCTCATTCAGCCGCACCCCCTCATCACCACTCGCACTCGCCACCGTATCCCCGGTCCCCAGCCACGCTACCGCACTCACTTCCTTCCCGAAACTCGTGATCGCCTTCGTCTGCTTGCCTTCTAGCAGATCCCAGAAGCGCAGCGTCTTGTCCGATCCCCCCGTCGCCATCGCCAGCCCGTCACTCCGCCACCCGATGCTCAGCACCGCCCCGCTGTGCCCCTCAAATGCCGCCGTCCGCTTCCCGTCATCCGTGCGGAACACCCTCGCCCAGCGGTCACTTCCCGCCGTTGCAATCAGCCCGTCATCCGGCGAAAACGCCAGCGCATTCACCGTGTCGGAATGCGGCTCCGGAATTGTCAGCAACGCCGCCCCGTCCGCCGTATTCCACAACTTCACCTCGCCACTCCGCGACGGCACCCCACCACCAGTGGCCAGCACCCGAGCATCCGACGAGAACGCCAGCGCCGTCACCCGACTCGCGAGCACCGCCGCATCATCCGGCTTCCCGATCGTCCGCTCTAGCACAAACCCGCGCCGCCCCGGCAGCCGCACCACCTTCTTGTCCGCCCTCGCCGCCAGCACCCCATCGCCCTGCGCCGCCAGCAGCACCGGCGCACCCGCCGTCACCGCTCCATCTGTCCCATCAAGAAACGCTCCGCTCGCCGCCGCATGCCATTGCAGCACGCCACCATCAAAACTCACCAGCGCCGTCCGCCCGCCATCCAGCAGAACCATCGACTTCGGAGCCGTCAGCGCCACCATCCCCTTCTTCAGCGACTCCACCGACGCCACCGCCTCGGCCAGCGCCGCTTCCGCCGCCGCCGCCGCTCCCTCAGCCGCTCCCTGCGCACTCGTCGCCGTCCCCGTCAGCCGCACCGCCAGCTCCGCATTCGCCCGCGCATCGCTGAACGCCCGCATCGCCTTGTCCGCTTCCTCCACCGCCTTCGCCGCCGCATCCTTCCGCGCCTTGTCCTCAGGCGCTGCCTGCAACGCCGCCGCCGCCACCCGCGCCGCCTCACTCTTCCGCTGGTGCTCCCCTCGCGCCTTCTCCTGACCAACGTGCGTCGTCTTCAGATTCTCATTCTCCTTCTTCACCGCCTCCACCGCCGCCGCCAACCGCGCCTTGCGCGCCTCCACCTGCCGCTGCGCCGCCTGCTGCCGCCGCTCCGCCGCCGCAATCCCCGCCAGCGCCGGATGCTCCAGCGGAATATCCTGACGTTTCCCGTCCGCCGTCTCCGTCACGTGCAGCACCGGCTCCGCATTCATCCACACCACCCGCGTTCCCGCCGCATCAGGCACCGCCATCGACACCGGCCCCGCATCGCCAATCTTATGCTCCCGCACCACCGCCAGCGCCGCCCCCTCCGCCGGAAACCCATACACCCGCAGCATCCCATCCGCACACGCCGCCACCACTTCCGCTCCACCTTTCAGAAATCCTAACGCCACTACCGCCGCCGGAACCTCGCCACGATTCACCACCCGGCCCTCCGCCGCCAACCACACCCTAACCGTCTTATCCTCCGCCGCCGAAACCACATATCGCCCGTCCGCCGAGACCGCCAGCGCCTTCACCGCCGCCCCATGCTCCTTCCACTCAGCCACCACCGGCTTCTCCACCCCCGGATCCCACACCCGGATCAACCCGCTCGCTTCCCCAGCCACCGCAACCTTCCCGCCACCCGCCACACTCGTCACCGGACCCGGCAACTCCACCATCCCACCCGCCGTCAGCGGCCCACGACGCCACAACCGCGCCGTCCGGAATCCCCCAGTCGCTATCAGATCATCTGTCCCGAACGCCACCGCCAGCACCGCATCACGATCCGCCGCCGCCTTCCCCGCATAAAGCTCCAGCTTCGCCAGCTCCGGATCCGTCAGAAATCCTAGCGACACCCCAGTCGCCACCTCCGTCACCTGCACCTGATTCCCCCGCGCCGCCGCCGCCAGTCTCCCGCCCGACGACATCGCCGCCGCCGCCACCGGTGCCAGTTGCGTCGGAAACACCCGCCACGCCGCCACATTGTCCACCACCGCCCCGCCCTTCATCCCCTGATCAATCCACAGCTTCAGCAATCCTAACTCCTCAGGACTCAGATCCGTCGCATTCACCTTGTTCCCCGGCGGCGGCATCGCCGGATCCTCCGCATGCGACGACGTCCTCACCAGCAGGCTCTCCAATCCCTTCCCAGCCTCCGCCGCAGGCCCCGTGTCGCCTCCCTTCATGATCGCCGCCGGCGACTCCAGATTCAATCCCGCCTTCGCCTTCGTCGTGTTGTGACACGCCAGACAACTCCGCTTCAGCAACGGATGAATGTCCTTCGCAAAATCCACCGGCCCGTCGCGCTTCACCTCCGCCACCGCAATCGGCGCACCACTCAACAACCCCGGAAACGCCACGCCGGCCATCACCAGCGGCATCACCCGCATTCCATTCACAAATCCTGACAACAACATCGCTCGGTTTCTCTTCACGGTTTGACCTCCACTTTGAATTTCACTGACCACGGCACTTCCACACCGTTCCACGCACACTTCGCATTCAGCATCACTTCCTGCACCCCCACCGCCGCATCCGCCGCCGCCGCAATCACCAGTTTCCCCTCGGCCGCCTCCTTCCCCACACTCAGCTTCTCCGCCGTCACTCCCTTCGCCCCCGCCAACTCCACCGCCACCGCCTCCGCAAACCCATACCTCCGCTCCAGCTTGATCCCCACCTCCGCCTTCCCACCCGGCGCAACCACCACCGTCTCCGGCACCATCAGCACCACCGGCGAATCCGCGATCTTCACCCGGATCGGTCCCGAATAAACCGCGTCCACTAACTCCTTCACCGGCGCCTTCTCCCCTCCCGGCTGCCACTGCACCGTCCCCCGCGCACTCGCATAAACCACCCACTCGCCCGCCTGAAACACGTTCCCGTCCTTGTTCTTTACATCCAGCACCAGCTTCGCCTCCTGCGCATCCCCCGCCGGCTTCACTACCGGACCCTGACGCATCCCCGGCATCCCCGTCAGCATCGCTTCCCACTCGCCCTTGATCCCCTTCAGCGCCGCATCTCTCACAAACTTCACCGGGATCTCAACCGCTCCGCCCATCGCCGTCTCGTAAACCTTCGCCTCCGCCGCCGCAATCCCCAGCGGCGCAGTCTCGCCATCATGAACCGCCAGCACCAGTCCATCATTCGCCAGCCGCATCCCGAACCGCTCGCCCGCCGCATTCCCCACACTCCACCGCGGCACCGCCTCGCCCGCCGTCACCGTCTGCCCACCCGACGTCCCCGTCACCTTCAACCGACCGCTCCAGGTCTTCGCCTCCGCCCCCGCCCGCACCACCAGCACCGCACTGTTCACCCCCGCAGGGACTGTCACCGGTTCCACACTAACTCCTTCAGGCAATCCCTCCATCTGCAGCGTCACCGCCCCGTCAAACCCATCCCGCCGCAGCACCGCCACCTGCATCACCGACGTCCCGCCCTTCCTCAGCAACGGACTCCATCGCTGCACCGCCGCTCCCCGCGTCACCGGCGACACCGGAAACGCCGCCAGCCCAAACCCCGGCGCCGGATCCCGCAACACCAGCCGCCACGGCCGCCGCGCGTTGAAACGATCCACCATCTGCACCCGGTACACCACCCCCTCTTCACAACTCAGCACTCCCGACGGATCACGGCTCCCTAACGCCAGCGGCTCGGTCCCCGCAGGAGCCGCCGTGTCATCAAAAATCGCCACTTGCTCCACCTTCTCCTGCCCCTTCTCATCCTTCGTCACCTTCAGTACCCTCACAAACCAGTCGCTCGGCTCGCCCATCCGGTGACTGAACACATCCAGCACCACCTGCCGACCCTTCTCACCCGTAAACTCCACCCACTCCGCCGACCCACTCCCGGTGAACGTCCCCGGCAGCGCAACCTTGTGCGCCTCCGCCCCTCCCGCCGCTGCCTTCTCGAACCTCACTAGCGGTTCCGTCGGAACCATCGCCACCGTCCCAGCCAGCGGCAGCACCATCGCCCCAGCCTCCACCGCCTCCTCCGGCGACGCCACCGTCAGCCGATAAACCCCTGCCTGCCACGCCATGTCATGCACCTTCACCGTGTACTCCCCCTCCTCCGCTGCCTCAAATTCCAGCCGCGCATCACCAGCCACCGTCCGGTGCGCCGCCATTAGCTCGCGACCCGCCGCATCACTCACCGCCACCACCGCATTCAATTGCGAATCAATCCTCTCCGCCGCACACGACACCACCAGCCGCTGCCCCTTCCCCGCCCTAAACCGGAAATAATCCGCCGCATCCGCTCCCGTCGTCCCGTTCACCGTCACCGGCACCGTCACCACCATCGCCTTCTCCACCGACCCATTATCCCCAGTCTCAACCACCTCCCCAATCGCCCCCACTGCAAACAAACGGCTCGCTGAAATCCCATACTTCCCCGCCGCCCTCACCTCATACAGCCCCGGAGCCATCCCCGCACTAGCCGTCACTTTGAACTTCATCCCCTCCACCCGCACCGCCGACAACCCGCCGTCCGAAAACATCAGCCGGTCCGCGTCATCCAGATCCGCTCCCGTCAGCACCACCTCCACCTCCGTCCCCGCCCTCACCCCCGCCGGAAACACGCCGTCCAGCCTCGCCGTCGGCAACTGCCCGCGCACCACCTGACAAATCCCCGCCGCCGCAACCAGCACCGCGGCCCGCTTCCATGAATCTCCTCTGCGCATAACCTCAATGGTTGAACAGGAATTCCTTCGTGTTGAGCAGCGCCCAAACCATGTCCTCCCACGCCGCCTTATCCCCGTTCTTCTTCGCCAGATAATCCTCCGCCTTCTTCACCTCATCAGGCTCCGGCTCGCGCCCGTATGCCGTCACAAACAACTGCCGCACCCGCTCACCCGCAGGCCTCGCGTCCTTCGCCATCTGCGCCGCCCGACTCGTCTCCGCCATCAGCTTCTCCTGCAATCCCTTCGAATTCAGCAGATGCAGGCTTTGAGCCAGACTGCTGTCCTGCGTCCGCTCGCACTCGCACGCACTCGAATTCTCCGGCCGCCCGAACACCGTCAGAAAATAACTCGCCCCGTTGAAACTGTCGTCCGGCAACCCCACCGCTCGCCGCTCCACCGGCTGCCCCGGAAACCGCGTCGCCAACCCGGTCACCGCATCAATCGCATCCAGCAGCACCTCCGCCTGCAACCGCCGCGGGAAGAACCGACTGAAATTCTGCCGGTCACTCGCATTGTGCTCGTTCGGCAGGCTGCTCAATTGATAAGTGCTGCTGTTGCACACCAGCCGCACAAACGCCTTCATATCAAACCCGCTCTTCGTGAACTCCACCGCCAGCGCGTCAAGCAGCGCAGGATTGACCGGCGGATTCGTCACCCGCATATCATCCTCCGGCTCCACCAGCGCCCGGCTGAAAAAGTGCTTCCAGTAACGGTTCACAAACATCTTCGCAAAAAACGGATTCTCCGCCGACGTCAGCCACGTCGCCAAAGGCTGCCGCGGATCATCCTGCGGCTCAAGCTTCAGCGTCTCGCCGCCTAGCGGCTTCGGCTTCTGCGGCTGCCCGGTCCGCGGATTCGCCGCCGACGCCTCCTTCCATTCGTGAAACACCGCTTCCTCCGCCGGTTGGTCCGACGCCTTCCGCCCCACCGTCGAAAAGAACGCCGCAAACCCATAGTAGTCGTTCTGACTCCACTTCTCGTACGGATGGTGGTGACATTGCGCACACTGCAGACGCTGCCCGCAGAACACCTGCGCAATGTCCTGCAACTGATCCTGAGGCTGCCTCACCGTCCGATACCACGCCACCGGCGGCGACGTACTGATACTCCCCGACGCACTAACCACCTCCGCCACCATCTCGCTGTACGGACGGTTCCGATTCAGCATGTCCCGGATCCACTCGTGAAACGCATGCGTCCCGTACGCCGGGCGGTCCCCTCGCTTGTTCCGCAGCAGCGACGCCCACTTCGACGCAAAATACTCCGCATACTGCGGCGACGCCAGCAGCCGCTCAATCGCCGCCGCCCGCTTGTCCTTCCCTCCGTCCGCCGCAAACGCCGCCACTTCCTCCGGCTTCGGAATCCTCCCCGTAATGTCCACCGTCACCCGCCTCAGAAACGTCGCATCATCACACAACCCCGATGGCGGCAAACCCAGGGTCCGCAGCTTCGCAAACACATGCTCATCCACCACATTCCGCACCGGCGGAAATTCCCCGAGCGGAGCCCCTAGCGGAATCGTCCCGCGAAATACCCCCACCAGCTCCATGAACCGCACCATCACCGCCACATCCCCTGGCTGCCGCGCCGTCTGCACTAACCCATTCTCATTCACCGTCGCCATGTCCTTCGCCCCGCTCTCGTAAGTCACCAGCGCCGTCACATCCCGCCACGACCCATCGCCGTAATGCGCCGTCACCTGCAGCTGCTGCCGGTCATCCGGTGTCAGCAATCGCTCCGCCGGAAACACCGTCAGCTTCACCGGAGCCGCCGCCGCAGGATCCCCCTTCGGCATCCCCTGCTCCATCCACCTAACCACCGTCTGATAATCCGGCGTCCCCCGCGTCATCCGTGCCCCACCGCCATGCGGCATCTCCCCCGTCCCCTTCAGCAGCAGCAGGCTGCTCTCCGGAGCCGCCGGAAACAACCGCCGCCCGCGCGACTCATGCACCAGATAACCATAGTCATCCCCAGGCTCGAATCCCAGCAGCGACAGCTTGAAACCATTCTGCCCCTCGCTCTTCCCGTGACACCCGCCCCCATTGCACCCGTAACGCGTCAGCACCGGCACAATGTCATTCGTGAAATGCAGCGGCCGCGGCACCGCAGCATTCGCCACGTCAATCACCACCGACGCCTCCGCTCCATCCGCACCCACCGCCGTCAGGGTCGCCTTCCCATCGCGCAGCGGCGACACGGTCCCGTTAGGCGATACCGCCAGCGCCTCCGCCGGCTCCACGCGCCACTTCACCGCCCGCGTCGCATCCGTCACCTTCCCAGCCGCATCCGTCGCCGTAGCCAGCACCTGCAGCGTCGCATCCTGCGAATGCAGAACCGGCAACTTCCCCTCAGGCGCTCCCGTATGCACCTGCAAGCCAGCCTCCGCCGACGCCCCAACCCACAGAAAACTCAGCACCCCGCACGCCCCCGCCATCCGCCGCACGCTTCCCGATCCCCCCGGCAGATCCACCCGCCAAGGCCTTGCTAGTGATTGTCCGGCGTCTTTCATACAACTTCCTTCATGGGCTGAAACTGTCCATCCACCAGATAATGCGGCCGCCCTGTCAGATCAGGCACCGTCGTGGTGTTGGGATTGATCCCGAGATTCTGATACATCGTCGCAAAGATCTCCTGGAAATGCACCGGTCGCTCCACCGCCTCGCCTCCTAACCGGTCCGTCGCCCCGATCACTTGCCCGGTCTTCATCCCGCCCCCCGCCATCAGCGCACACGAAACGTTAGGCCAGTGATCCCTCCCGCCATCCTTGTTGATCCGCGGCGTCCGCCCGAACTCACCCCACGCCAGCACCGACACGTCATCCGCCATCCCCCGCGCATGCAGATCCTCCACCAGCGCCGTCACCGCTTCATCAAAATCAGGCAGGTTCTGCTTCGCATTCCGGAAATTCTGCCCGTGCCAGTCCCAGAAACTGTAACTCACCGTCACCACCCTCACCCCAGCCTCCACCAGCCGCCGCGCCAGCAGAAACTGCTCGTTCAACCGCGGCGCCGCATCGCCCTGAATCTTATCAGTCCCCTTCCCATACCGCGCCCTCAGCTTCGGATCCTCACCACTCACATCCAGCGCCTTCAGCAGCCGCGACGATGTTAGAATATCAAACGCCTGCTCCGTAAACGCATCAACCCCGCTCATCGCCCCGCTCGCATCCGCCTCGCGCCGGAACGCATCAAACGACGTCAGCAACCCCCGCCGGTCCGCCAACCGCTCGATCGTCACTCCGTTCAGCGTCATGTCATCCTTCACACTCCCCATTGGCATGAACGGCGCATGCGCCACCCCCAGAAAACTCGTCCGCCCCTGATTGTATGGCGTGTGCTGCATCCTCGGCGACAGATTCACATAACTCGGAACCGCCGCACTCCCGCCCTCCAGCTTCGACACCACACTCCCGATCTCCGGCCACCCGCCCGGCGGCACGTTGTCATTCAACCGACCCGTCACACACTGAAACGACTCATGCCGGTCCTTCGCTCCCACCACACTCCTCACAAAATTGAACTTGTCCGCCATCTTCGCCATCCGCGGCAGATGCTCGCAGATCTGAATCCCCGGCACATTCGTCCCAATCGGCGCAAACTCCCCGCGGATCTCCGACGGCGCATCCATCTTCAGATCAAACATGTCCTGATGCGGCGGCCCACCCGGCAGATAAATCAGGATCAGCGCCTTCTGCGACTTCCCCCGACCCTGCTCCGCCTCCGCTCGCAGCAAGGCCGGCAGCGACAACGCTCCCATCCCCCCGATCCTCAGAAACGACCGACGCGAATGCCCGTCGCAGAACCCTCGGGCCGCTGTGTTGGAAAATAATGTCAGCATTTCTTTGTCAGTTGTCAGGAATTCATCGCACCGCCACCACCCCGCTCCTCCGTCCAGCTTTCATCCCACCAGTTCCGGCAGGGGCTTGTACTGCTCATCCACCAGATACCGCGGCCGCCCGGTCAGATCATTGATCGTCACCGTCCGCGTATCAATCCCCGCCGCATGATACAAGGTCGCAAACACCTCCTGGAACTCCACCGGCCGCGCCACCGCCTCACCACCTAACCGATCCGTCGCCCCAATCACCTGACCATGCTGCATCCCCCCGCACGCCAGCGCCGCACACGACACCCGCGGCCAGTGATCCCGGCCCCCGTCCTTGTTCACCTGCGGCGTCCGCCCGAACTCACCCCACACCACCACACTCACATCCTTATCCAGCCCGCTCGCATGCAGGTCCTCCACCAGCGCACTCAACCCGTTGTCCAGCTGCGGAAACACTTCCCGAGCCTGACGGAAATTCGCACTGTGCCAGTCCCACCGGTTGAACCCTAGCGTCACACACCGCACCCCGGCCTCCACCAGCCGCCGCGCCATCAGAAACTGCTCCGGACACTCGGGCCCTCCATCATCCCGACACTTCATCGTCCCGCCACCATACCTCGCCCGAACCCTCGGATCCTCCTTGTCCAGGTTCAGCGCCTCCGACAACCGACTGCTCGTCAGCACCCCCATCGCCTGCTGCTGAAACGCATCCATCGCCCCCATCATCCCGCTGTTGTCCACATCCCGCCGCATCGCATCAAAACTCGTCAGCAGCGTCCGCCGGTCCGCTAGCCGATCCAGCGAAATATTGTTCAGCACCAGATCACCAGACCCCCCGCCATTCGGCTGAAACGGCGCGTGCGCCGGCCCCAGAAACCCAGGCTGCCCGGGATTCGCCCACGGACCATGCCCCATCTTCGGCGACAACCCCACAAACGCCGGCACCCCATTCCCCCCCGATCCCTGCAGCCGCGACATCACCGACCCGATACTCGGCCACCCCCCCGGCGGAGCCACCTGCGCCCCGCGCCCCGTCAGACACTGCTCCGCCGCATGATCCCCCTTCGCCCCCACCATGCTCCGAATAATACTGAACTTGTCCATCATCGCCGCCATCTTCGGAAACAACTCGCACACCTCCACCCCAGGCACCTTCGTCCGGATCGGCCGGAACTCACCACGAATCTCCGCAGGCGCATCCATCTTCAAATCCCACATGTCCTGATGCGGCGGCCCACCCGGCAGAAAAATCATGATGATCGACTTCCCGCTCCCGCCCTTCTGCCCAGCCTCCGCTCGCAGCATCTCCGGCATCGTCATCCCCCCAAGCCCCAGCGCCCCCATCCGCAGAAACCCACGACGACTCATCCCGTCACAGAAACGGGAAGTTTTGGATCCGGTAATGCTCAACATGGCAGCAAAGGGGGGAAAGAAAGTTGAGTTCGGCGGAATTTCGCAAACGCCGCAACCAGTCGGCAGAAGTACCGGCTGGCCACTGTGGCGCGCCGTTCCCTTAAGGTTCCCGAATCATCCCTCTTTCGATCGCCCCGCCGATTTTTATCCCGCATTCATGGAACGCCCCCGCACCCGCGGATCCTCCCCAACTTCGCAAAAACCAGTTGCACCCCCCGTTTCACGCGATATGGCTCCACCCACGGAAGTTTCCGAGACCCGGTCTGCGCGGTTAGCTCAGTGGTAGAGCATCACCTTGACACGGTGGGGGTCACAGGTTCGAACCCTGTATCGCGCACCATTCCTATAAAGGAATCCCGCTGCCCGTGCAATTTACCCGGGCAATAATCGGCGCAAATTCCGCCACCAGCCAGATTCGCAACCGACGAGCAACGCAGGAATCGGGAAAAGACCCGTTCCTCACCCCCTCCGCATCGCGGCTGAATCTTCACTTTTTTCCCCAGAAAATCAGAAGCTGCCATCTGTAAGGCGGGCTGCACAAGGGATGCCCGATTGCATCAAAGCCCCTCCGCGGCTTCCTCGCCCCATGCCCTCGTCCCTCCCCGCCGACTACCACATGCACACCCCCCTGTGCCGCCACGCCTCAGGGACCCCGGAAGCCTTCGTCGCCCACGCCCTCTCCCTCGGTCTCCCCGAAATCGGCTTCTCCGACCACAACCCCATGCCCCAGCCGTTCGACGACTGGCGCATGCTCTCAGAAGACCTCCCCGCCTACTTCACATGGATCGATCAGGCCCGCGCCGCCGCCGCCAACCGCATCCCCGTCCGCATGGGCCTCGAAGTCGACTGGATCGACGGCGGCTCCTCATGGATCCACGAACTCGCCGCCATGGCCCCATGGGACTACTTCATCGGCGGTGTCCATTACCTCGGTTCATGGAACTTCGACAATCCCTCCCTCACTAGCGGATTCTCCTCCCTCGGCATCGAAGCCGCATGGGACCGCTACTGGCAACTCTTCGCCGACGCCGCCCGCAGCGGCTGCTTCGACATCATGGCCCACCCCGACCTCATCAAGAAATTCGGCCACCGCCCCAAGGGCGACCTCGACCGCTGGTACGTCCCAGCCATCACCGCCGTCGCCGAGGCCGGCATCGCCATCGAAATCAATACCGCCGGCCTCTTCAAGGACGTCGCCGAAATGTACCCCGCCCCACGCTTCCTCGAACTCGCCCGCGCCGCCGACATCCCCCTCACGATCAACTCCGACGCACACGCCCCCGAAGATTGCGGCCGCGCCTTCTCCGCCGCCGTCTCCCTCGCCAAAGCCGCCGGCTACACCGAACTCGCACGCTTCTCCGCCCGCCAGCGCACTTCCGTCCCGCTCGACTGACACCTCTCTAACTTCCCAGCACCTTCGTCACCGCCTCCAGCAGGCTCTCCATCGAAAACGGCTTCGCCAGCACCGCGGAAAATCCCCGCGCCGCATGCTCCGCCAGCGCCGCGTCCTCCGTGTACCCCGTCGTCAGCACCGCTCGCAGCCCCGGAAATTCCTCACGCAGTCGTGCCATCACCTCCATCCCGCCCTCCCCGCCCCGAATCTCCAGATCCGCCACCATCACATCAAACGGTTCCTCCCGCCGCGCCGCCTCGCGCCACACCGCCACCGCCGCCGCACCATCCGCCGTGCACGTCACCGCATACCCATGCGCCCCCAGCATCCGACTGAATACCTCACGCACCAGCGGCTCATCCTCCATCACCAGAACCCGCTTCCCCCGCGGTCGCTCCACCACCGACTCCATCACCTCCTCCTCCCGCAGATTCAGCAGCAGCGCCGCTTCCTCACCCCACGACACCCGCGTCACCCTCACCTCAAGCACACACTCTCCCCCATCCGCCCGCGGCTGAATCACCCCCCTCAGCACCCGACTCCCCACGCCCCAGAGCCCCGGAAAATCCGCCCGATCAAACAACCCGGGCATCGCCAGCGACAGAAACTGCTGCCGCAACCCGCCCACCGGATACTCCAGCAGCACCTCCGCCGCCCCATTCGCGTCCAGCACCAACCCCTCCCGCTCCGTCACCACCACCGACGCCACCGACCCCCTCCGGAACACTTCCTCAAAGCGCCCCCGGAACGCCCTCGACTCACCCCACACCCGCGCGCGCTCCCGCCACCGCAGCACCGCACGCTCCGCCACCAGCAACCGCACCGACGCCACCGCCCCAGCCATCCCCGGATCCGGAAGAAAATCATCCACCCCCCGCTTCACCCACCACCCCACCCACTCCTCGTCATCCGCCCCCTCCCCCACCACCAGCACAAGGCAACCATCCCCCCGCGACCTCACCAACCGCACCAGATCCGCCACCACCGCCGCCCTCTCCCGCTCCAGCCGCACCACCAGACAATCCGGCAGCACCCCCTCACGCAACCTCACCATCGCCTCCTCAATCGACCCCTCCAGCACACACTCATGCCCCCGCCCCCTCAACCACCCAACCAACTCCCCCCCACCCTTCCCCCCATCCACCACCACCGTCCGCACCAACTCCACCATCAACCCCGGCACCGGGTCCACCCCAGTCCCACCAACCTCTCGCCCCTCACTGATGTCATCGTCACCCATCATTTCCCCACCCTATACCCACCTCCCCCATCCGCATCCCCAGTTTTCACCCCGCCCCCGCCCCCAAGAGGCCTGTCTATTAGTCCCCCCCCCCCAACTCCCCCAAAGAGGCCTGTCTCATTGCACGCCTCCCACCTCCCCCAAAGAGGTCTGTCTCATTGCACACCACCCAATCCCGAACCCGAGCGCTCTCCTTGTCTCCGCCCTCCCCAAACCGGTTTACCATCTGGCCCGCACCTCCCTCCCGAAGAGGTCTGTCTCATTGCGAACATCCCAATCCCGAGCCCGTCGCGAAGAAGTCCGTCTCCTTATCCGAACCCCATCCGCACGCTCAAGGCTCCGACTCCCTTCCCAAGCCCCAAAAAGGCCTGTCCAATTACCCCTCGGCAGTCTGCTCCCGTGGACGGGTGATTTCAAAGACAGCCTCGGCAATCCCATCACCATGATGCCTACGCCATCCCCGCCGACATCGCCGACAAGGTCCCGAAGAGGCCTGCCGAATCATCCCCCCACTCCCCCAAAAAGATCCGTCTTCCCGCCTCCTTCCCCAAGAGGTCTGTCTCATTGTTGCCGTCTCATTATTGCCCGCGCGTTCTCCCTGTCCCCGCCCTCCTCCAAGCGGTTTGCCATCTGGTCCACTTCACCCCCTCAGAAGAGGTCTGTCTCATTGCATGCCACCCAATCCCGAGCCCGTCGTGAAGAAATCCGTCTTCTTATCCGCGTCTCGACCTCGTCGGCTGCGGGAAAAGTCATCGTGCGCGGCTGTCGTCTCAGCGCACCCGGCAATACCATTCACATCCAGAAAAGCCGGGGCGTCACCTTCGCCGACAATCACATCGCCCGGCTCGCTCATGAGAGCATTCCTGACATCATCAAAGCGCCTCGAATTCCGCCCGGGTGCCTTTCGATTTTTGATACTCCATCAGGATCTTCCAGCGGCCATCGCGCTTCACGAGCAGGCCCTCGAAGTGGATGTATTCCCGGGTTTCCTTCCCGTCGGCGCCGGTGGCGGAGTAGAGAAACATGCCCGTCTCGTGCGCGGTGGTCGCATCTCCAAGACGACGGGAGAATTTGAAGGTCACGCTGGCCTTCATCCCGCCGCTCCTGGTGGCGTCAAACTCCTTTTTCCAGCGTTTCAGGGCATCGGCCAGCGGGGAGGTGGTGTTTTTGGATCCGGAGACGAGCACGCCCTCCGGATGGCACGTCGCTTCGTAGGCTGTGAAGTCCCCAGCGCCCACAGCTCTCGAGACCTCTGCCCAGTATTCGTCGAGCTGTTTCAGACGCACCGTGTCGGGGGCCGCTTCATCCGCCAGAAGGCAGAAACGAAACAGGAACGCGAGGGCCGCAACAAGGATGGCTTTCATGGTGCGCCCAGCCTACCCGGCACAGGACGCTCTTCCAATCAGGAAAAGCAGAACAGCAAGCGCGCCCGACGGCTGTGACCCCGAAATCATGTGTCGATAGCCTCGACCCACATAATTCGAGAGTCCCGCCCCGCGTTCTGTTTTCCCACGGAAGGTCCCGAAGAGGCCTGTCCAACCATCACCCACTCCCCCCAAAAAATCCGTCTTCCCGCCTCCTTCGCCTGAGAGGTCTGTCTCATTGCACGCCACCCAATCGCGAGCCCGTCGCGAAGAGGTCTGTCCAATTATTCCCTGCCCATTATCCCACCTCCAATCACGCGGCACTGAATTCCCAGAAACCTCCAACCCGGCCACCAGCACCCGATCGGACGCTTGCGCCCCTCCTCCAAGAGGCCTGACTTCTTGTGTTCCTCTGTTTACCCCTTGGCCGCTCCCCGCCGCCGTCTGGTCCGTCCATTTCAGTCACGCACTCGCACGGCGAACCCAAAACCCAGCGTCCCCACGCACCCGCATCACATGAGCCCAAAAAAACAGGCGAGCCCCGTCGCCGGAGCCCGCCTTGATGATCCATGCAGCCGGTACCTCAGGCCGCCTTCGCCGCAGCCACCACCTTCATCGCCGCGTCCGTAAGGTCGGTCGCCGCCGTCAGCTTCAGCCCGCTCGAACCGAGCATCTCCCGGCCCTGCTCAACGTTCGTTCCTTCAAGCCGGACCACCAGCGGAACTTCCAGCTTCATCTCCCGCGCCGCATTGATGATGCCCTGGGCAATCACGTCGCAGCGCATGATCCCGCCGAAAATATTCACCAGAATCGCCTTCACCTTCGGGTCGGAAAGCAGAATCCGGAACGCCTGCTTCACTTGTTCCTCGTTCGCACCACCACCCACATCGAGGAAGTTCGCCGGTTCACCCCCGTGCAGCTTGATGATGTCCATCGTCGCCATCGCGAGACCCGCCCCGTTCACCATGCAGGCGATGTCCCCATCCAGTCCGATGTAATTGAGATTGAACGCGCTCGCATCCACTTCCCGCGGATCTTCCTCCGTCGTGTCGCGCATCGCCGCCACCGCCTTCTGACGATACAGCGCGTTGTCGTCAAAATTGAACTTCGCATCCAGCGCCAGAATCTGTCCATCCGTCGTCTCCACCAGCGGATTCACCTCGACCATCGAGCAATCGCTCTCAATGAACAGCCGGTAGAGCGCCGTCAGCAGCTTCTCGAACGCGCGCAACTTGTCGCTCCCCAGCCCGATCTGACGCGCAATCTTGCGGCACTGGTAAGATTGAATGCCGAGCGCCGGATGCACATACGTCCGGATGATCGCGTCCGGATGGTTCTCCGCCACTTCCTCAATGTTCACACCACCTTCAGCACTCGCCACAATCACCGGGCAGCGCTCCGCACGATCGAGCAGAATCGCCAGATAATACTCCTTCTTGATGTCGACCGACTGCGCGACCAGCACCTTGCTCACCAGCTTGCCTTCCGGACCCGTCTGATGCGTCTCGAGCACCTGACCGAGCATCTGCCCGGCAATCTCCGCAGCCTTCGCGGGCGTCTCCGCAAGGTGCACCCCCCCTTTGAATCCGTTCTTGAACGTCCCCTTCCCGCGGCCGCCCGCATGGATCTGCGCCTTCACCACAATGCCCGCTCCGAGCTTCTCCGCCGCCTCCTGCGCTTCCGCTGCCGTCGAGGCCACGAAACCTCCGGGGGTCGGGACACCGAATTTGAGGAAGAGTTCCTTGGCCTGATATTCGTGGATGTTCATAGGATATTGGGAAAAATGACGGAGCGCCGCGCGCCCCTCAGCCTTAGTGAACCCTCCGAAGCCGTCAAGCGGCCCCGTCCCCTCTCTGCACGCTCCCCACTCGGCCACCTCAAAGCCACTTCCGCCGCCGGAAATACCACAGCAGCAGCAGCGTGATCACCACAAACAACCCCCACACCAGCCCATAACCCCACCGCCAGTGCAGCTCCGGCTGGTAATCAAAATTCATCCCGTACACCCCGGCCACAAACGTCAGCGGCAGAAACACCGTACTGATCGCCGTCAGCACCTTCATCACTTCGTTCATCCGCTGGCTCAGCACCGCATGATGAAACTCCCGAATCGACGTCACCGATTCCCTCAAGTGATCCGCCGTCTCGATCGCATGCCACGCATGATCGTAAAAATCCCGCAGAAACGGCGTGATACTCCCCGTCAGCAACACACTGTCACTGTGCTGCAACGCCGTCGCCACCTCCCGCATCGGCCGCACGATACGATACAGAAAATTCGTCCGCGCCCGGATCGCATGAATCTCCCCAAGATCAATGTCCGCACCCGGCAGCGTCAGCTCTTCATCCATCTCCGCCACCTCTTCCTCCAGTGCATCCAGCGCCACCAGATAATGATCCAGCAACGCATCCAGCAGCGCCCAAAGCAGATAATCGGGCCCCTGGCTCCGCAATCGTCCCTTCCCATCCCGCAGCCGCTTCAGCACCGGCGCAAATACCGGACTCGGCGCCTCATGAAATGTTAGCAACACCCGGTCTGTCAGCACCGCCGAAAAATGCTGCACGTCAAAATCATCCTCACAATCATCCGGCGTCAGCGTCAGTTGCCGCGCCGCCACGTAGAGATAACTCCCGAAGTCCTCAACCTTCGGCGGCTGATTCGTGTTCACAATATCATCCTGCACCAGAGGGTGAACCCCGTACGCTTCCAGCAATGCCCCGATCCGGTCCACATCATGCAGCCCCGTCACCATGATCCACGTCGGACTGTCGCGACCCTCGAAACTCACACACTGCTCAGCCGTCTCCGCATGCAGTTCCCGGAACTCCCCCGCCGTATAATCCATCACCCGGAACGTCACCTCGCTCACCCGCTGCTCCCCCACATGAATCCTCTCGCCCGGCGACAACCCAGGCGGTCGAGGATCGCGCCTCCGCAATCGGGGTGAACGCGGCGGAAGTTCGTGTGAGCCGGGAACCGTAACCATGACCTCCGACCCTGCCCCGCCCCAGCCTCCACGCAACAGTGCACCGCCTTAGGGCACCCGCGCCGCCGCCGCCGCTTCCTCCTCCGCTCCCCGCGCCGGATCCCGCCGCCCCAGCGTGTACCGGTTCACCGCCTCGCAGCTCCCCCCAGGCTTCAGCACCTCAATAGGCCCTAGCGTTTCCAGCTCGATATACGCCCTCTCCCCGCTGTTCGTGTAAATCTGCGTGCTGCTCCCCTTGTCAGGATAATTCCCAGTCGGCCGCTCGCAATCAATCCGCAGCACATGCCGCGCGCCCACCCACACGAGCCGCGTCCCGTCCAACCCGATCTTCGCCGACCGCTCCCGATCCCGCTTCCACTTCACCAATCCCCCCTCGCTCACCACCCCAGGCACCACCTCCGACAACGGCACCCACCCACCTTCCATCCCGCTGCCCGCAGGCACCGGCGCGCACATCACCTCAGGATCCCTCAACTGCGTCACTACCCACGGACTCACCGCCACCGGATCTCCTGACACTTTCTGATACACCGTCCGCACCCGCATCTCAGGCATCCCCGCCACCAGCGTGATCTCCCGCCGGCACCGCAACCCCGTCGCCCCATCCACCGCCGACGACAATACCAGCGTCTCCCCATCAATCACCGCCGCCATCGCCGATTGATCAAACAACACCGGCGGCGGCCACGCCTTCGGCCAGTGCAGCGGCCACGACTCCTGCGGCGCTGGCCACGTCTTGTCACCCCCGAAATTCCGCCACTCCCCACCACCCGGATCCACCGGCTGCCCGTGCAACCCCGCATCGTGCCAGAACGGTCCATCCATCTCCCCGGCCATCCGGAATTCCATGATCCTCCCGATCGACGGCACCACCACCACCTCCACCAATCCATTCGCCACCACCAGCGCATCCGTCCAGCCCTGCCACGGACGCGCCGTCACCGTCACAGCAGGCACCACCGCCTTCGGAGGCGGCGAACAGGCAGTCACCATCGCAATAGCGAGGAATGGGGGAATCCAGCGCATCGTCTCCCCATACACCACCGCACCGCCTCAAGGGAATAAAATTAACATTAAATTAAGCCCACCCAACCCCGCCCCCAATCGCCCCCACCAGCATTTTACCCTCCCGTTACAAATCAGCCCGTTCCCAACACAACAGCTTAACAGCACTCAGGCTCAATGAACGCAGAAAAACAGGAGCAACCGCTTCTGACGCCAGAAGGGCTCCTCCGGTTTTTCCAATCGCCAGCCGCCCCCCGGCGACCGGCAAACCTAGCAAAACAAAAACCAAAATCATGAAAACGACTGCCAGCACTTCCCTCCTCCTGCTGTCCGCACTGGCCTTCAGTCAGGTCGTCGTCATCGCCCAATCCGGTCGCCCCGACGGCCGCCCCGACGGCCGCATGCGCGCCCAACGAGGCATCGCCCCACCCCGCCCCGTCGCCCCGCCCCAACCCGGCCGCTCGCGCTTCGGCGACCCTCTCCCAGGCCTTACCGCGGCCCAACTAGCAGACTTCGCCCAGGGTCGCGCCGAATTCGAAAACCGCGAATCCCCGGACGGCGGCCTCGGCCCCGTCTTCAATAACAGTTCCTGCGTCGCCTGCCACGCCAGCGGTGCCACCGGCGGAGCCGGCCCCGTCACCGTCACCCGCTTCGGCCGCAACACCCCTCAAGGCTTCGACCCGCTCACCGAACTCGGCGGCCCGCTCCTCCAGATGACCGCCACCGACTTCACCGGCCAGGAAATCGTCCCCTTCAACGCCGACGTCGTCGCCCACCGCCAGTCCACCCCGCTCTTCGGCCTCGGCCTCATCGAAGCCATCCCGGACGCCACCATCATCAGCAATGCCCAGCGTCTCGCCTCCGACGGGGTCCGCGGCAAATTCTCCGCCGTCCTCGATCCCGTCAGCAATCAACCCCGCGTCGGCCGCTTCGGCTGGAAAGCCCAGCAGGCCACTCTCCTCGCCTTCTCCGCCGACGCCTATCTCAACGAAATGGGCGTCACTAGCCGCATCTTCCCGGAAGAAAACGCCCCGAACGGCAACCCCGACCTCCTCGCCGCTCTCGACCACGTCGCCGACCCCGAAGACACCGTCGACCCAGCCACCGGCAAGAGCGACATCGACGCCTCCGCCGACTTCATGCAGCTGCTCGCCCCGCCGCCTCCCCTCCCACTCACCGCAGGAGCCGCCGCCGGCAGCCGCATCTTCAATCAGATAGGCTGCGCCGTCTGCCACCTCCCCTCCATGACCACCGGGCTCAGCCCCATCGCCGCCCTCAGCCTCAAACCCGTCCCGCTCTACTCGGACTTGCTCCTCCACGACATGGGCGAACTCGGTGACGGCATCCCCGACGGCACCGCCGGCCCGCGCGACATGCGCACCGCTCCTCTCTGGGGCCTGCGCGTCAGCGCTCCCTACCTCCACGACGGCCGCGCCGCCACCGTCGACGCCGCCATCAAGGCCCACGATGGCGAAGCCAGAAACGCACGCGACCGCTACCTGCGCCTCCGCGCCATGGAACAACGCCAGCTCGCCGAGTTCCTCAACTCCCTGTAGCCGTCCGCCCCGCCGCGGGCCACTCTGATCCCATCGCACGTCCGGCCCTGTTGCCCTCCGCAGCAGGGCCGGCGCGCGTTTCTTCTTCAATGACTCCCCACCCCTCCCTCCTCCACACCGACCACCGCCCGTGGCCCCTGCCAGAATCCAACTGGATCATGCGCCAGGAATGGAACGACCTCGCCTTCCTCCACTGGGAAATCCAGCCCGCCGCTCTCCGCCCACTCCTGCCCCCCGACCTGGAACTCGACACATGGGGCGGCACCGCATGGCTCGGCATCGTCCCGTTCGACATGAAAGGCGTCACGCTCCGCGGCTTCCCCGCCCCTCCCGCCCTCAGCAATTTCCCCGAAATCAACCTGCGCACCTACGTCACCCACCAAGGCCGCCCCGGTGTCTGGTTCTTCAGCCTCGACGTCCCCTCACATCTCGCCGTCTGGATCGCCCGCTCCTGCTTCCACCTCCCCTACTTCCACGCCAGCGTCTCCTCCACCCGCTCCGACAACACCGTCCACTATCAACACCAGCGCGGCAACCTCCGCTTCAAGGCTTCCTATCACCCTCTCGAACCCATCTCCCCACCACCCGATTCCTTCGAAACATGGGCCACCGAACGCTACTGCCTCTACACCGCCAACCGCCGCGGCCGCATCCTCCGCGGTGAAGTCCACCACCCGCGCTGGCCACTCCACCGCGCCGCCATCGACATCTCCGAAAACACGTTCCTCAAAACATGGCCCGTCGGCCCCATGCACCCCTCCGTCCTCTTCTCCCCTCACATCCCCGTCGTCGTCTGGCCCCTCAAAGACTGCACCTCCCCCACACCCGGCTTTTGATCGTTGCCGACCTCGCTCCCCCGGCTACCATCCCCGCAATGGCCTCCGCTGCAGCTGCTGTCTCCCCTCTCTTCCGCACCGTCGAAAACACCTTCTCCCGCATGGGCTGGCAATCCCGCCGCGTCCCCGGCCGTGAGGTCCTCGAAGCCGATTTCGAAATCCATCACAGCCACGCCCGCGTCCACGCTCAGGTCTTCGCAGAAATCAACGCCGTCAGCGTCGTCGCCGCCGCAGGGCACACCATCCCAGTCAGCCGCACCGGGGTCGTCGCAGAAATGCTCATGCGCACCAACAAGGAACTCACCATCGGCAACTTCGAACTCGACTACGACGAAGGCCGCGTCCTCTTCCGCGCCACCAACGTCTTCGACAATCCCTCCGCCAGCCCGGAAATCATCGCCAGCCTCGTCCACGCCGCCCTCGCTGAAACCGACCGCATCACCCCGTTCCTCACCCTCGTCCTCCGCATGTCCCCTGACGAACTCGCCACCCTCAACCTCAAACTCTTCCTCCAGCGCGAGGACCTACTCCCTCCCGTCCCGGAAGACCCCGACTCCACTCCCTGACCATGAAAGGCGACTGGTTCATCCTGCTGCCCGACGGCAAGCGCGAGGGACCCTACGAGGAAGGCGAACTCCTCGACTTCCTCGAATCCGGCGAACTGTCCCCCGACACGCCCTGCCTCCACATCTCCTCCAATCGCGTCGCCTCCGCCGCCGAATGGTTCCACGTCATCGACGCCGATGACCCCCTCGAACCCGGCGACGAACCCGCCTCCACACCATCCTCCAGCGCCGCTCCCCGCACCCGCCAGCCGTGGGTCCCCGCCCCTTTCCCTGACGAAAAACCCGCTCCCCCAAAACCCCTCCCTGACCGCGTCATCTACCGCGGCCACCCCTCCGTCCTAACTTACTGGCGCACCGGCCTCTTCGCCTTCGTCCTCGCCGGCGGCGGCTTCCACCTCAGCGACTGGCACCCGGAAACCTCCGCCCTCGGCCTCATCGCCGCCCTCCTCGCTCTCCTCTGGGGCTCACTCAACCGCCTCAGCCACTGCTACCTCATCACCACCCGCCGCGTCGAGGTCATCACCGGCCTCATCGCCCGCAGCAGCCGCGAACTCCGCCACCACGACATCCGTTCCATCAACGTCGAACGCCGCGGGCTCTCCGGTCTCCTCGGCATCGGCAACATCATCTTCTCAGCCACCGGCGGACGCGAAGACGATGTCGCCTTCCTCCGCGTCCGCCGCACAGATTCCCTCAAAGACCTCGTCCGCAAACTCCAAGCCCGCGCCACCCACTGACAGCAAGCCATCCCATGGCCCACCGTCAGCTCGTGTGATTCGCCCGCCCTCCCTCAGGGCACTTCCGCCTTCGTAATCCCAGTTACCTTCACGCGCCGCGTGATGTTGCTCTCCTCCGTCGGAAGATCCACCTCGTCTCCAACCGTCCGACCCACCAGCGCCGCCCCGGTAATCGACAGATAGGAAATGATGTGCCGCGTCAGATCCGTATCCCACGCCCCCAGAATCGTAAACCCTTCCGCAACGCCCGTCGCCGTATCCACCAGCGCCACACTCGTCCCGATCGACACCTTGTCCGTCACCGCATCCGCAAAGTCCGTCCCCTGCGCACGCTGCAGATCCCGCTCCATTTCGAACTTCCGCCGCGCCAGCACCCGCGCATATTCCTTCGCTGACTTGTACTCGAAATTCTCCCGCAAGTCCCCGTAACTCCGCGCAATGCTGATGTCCTCGCGGTTCTTCGGCAACTCCACCGTCACAAGGTGATCATACGCCTTCTTCTTCTCCTCAAGGCTCTTCCACGAAACAATCAGCGCCTCCTCTTCCTCCTCGTCCCGGCCCTCGTGAATCAGTTCCTCGATCTCAGGATACACCC
Organism: Verrucomicrobiaceae bacterium; assembly: GCA_027483175.1. Classification (GTDB taxonomy): domain Bacteria; phylum Verrucomicrobiota; class Verrucomicrobiia; order Verrucomicrobiales; family V1-33; genus V1-33. The sequence goes on from JAIXVE010000358.1 coordinate 33,231, forward strand.
GGATGAACCGCGCCAGCAGCGACCGCTTGCCCATGTCGTCAATCGCCGGCGTGATCATCATCTGCCGCGCAAAAATCCTAACCTGCGGCAGTTCCACCCCGGTGATCAGATCCGCAATCAGCTCGCGGTCGTCAATCAGCGCGTTGTACACACGGTTCGCCTTCCGGTTCTCCTCATCCATGTGATCCCGCTCCATCGCCGACAGCAACGCCCCGCTCAATTCAGGCCCGAACACATCCGACGCAATCCCCGTCCGCTCCCGGCACAGCCACGCCAGCGCTTCCGATGACAGGGTCCGGTGCAGAATCCCAATCTTCAGAAAGGCATTCATCTTCCCGATATAACCCTTCTCCTTCAGCACCCCGCACAGCTCATTGATGCTCCGCGCCGGCAGCTTGTTGATCAATGGCAGCAGACTCTCCACCCCCGCATCCCCAGCCGCATCCACCAGCGCATCAAACACCCGCCGCTGCTTCGTCACCGCCAGACTCCCCACACACTGCGCCAATCGCGGCCCATCCTGCACCATCGCCACCGCCAACCCAGGCGACGTGTCCGCATGCAGCGCAGGTACCTTGTCCCGCAACTCATCACGCGCCAGAATCAGATCCAGCGCCTCCACCGCATGCAGCCGCAGATTCTGAATCGCCACTTCATCCGCTTCCTTCAGAATCGCTGCCAACTCCGACCGGTCAGTAAACACCGACGGATCACGCGCAATCGCCTCCAGCGCCTTCGCCTTCGCCTTCACTTCCCTAGCCTTCCGGAAATCCTCCGCCAGCGCCTGCGACGCCGTAAACTCACCAGCTCGCAACTCCAGCGGCAGGGTCCGCTTCGGCGGCACAATGAACTCAGGACGCGTCTTCAACACCTTCTTCGCATTCTCCCACCACGTCTTGAACTTCGCCTCACTCACAATCTTCGGCTTGATCACCGCCTCGAACGCATCAAGCAGCATGCTCCCGCCGTGCGACTTCAGCACCTCGCGAATCAGCGCCGGCGCATCCTCCTGCGCCAGCTTCGCAAGCGTCTCAGGGTCCGTGTACCGCCTCACCAGAATGTGCGTGTCCGCCACCAGCTCCAGCGACTTCACCGCAAACTCCGGCTTCATCGCATGCCCCTTCCGATCCTCGAAATCCACCACCACTTTCTCCTCATCCAGCTCCCACGACGCAATCCTCCCAATCCCCCAGCTCTTGTGCTGACAGAATAGCCCAGGCAGCAGCTGGCTCAGCCGCGTCGCGGCACTCGCAGGAAATCTGCCGGTGGCAACAAGCTTGGCGACGTCGGGGTGCAGGTCGGACATAGGAAAAAAGGAAAAGAAAGCGTCAGATGCGTTCGGGGTTGACTCTCACCTGCCCGCACGCCCCGCCGATTGCAACCGGGAAGCGCCGCCCGCCACCCCTCCCACCCCCGAAAAACAGAAGCGCCGCCCGTTGCCAGGCGGCGCTCTGCCTCATGGTTGCTTTCCTCGTCCCTCTCCTCAGCCCGCCACCGACGCAATCGTCTTCAGAATCCGCGACGCAATCTGGTACGGATCACCCTGCGAATTCGGACGGCGGTCCTCAAGGTACCCCTTGTAACCATTGTTCACAAAGCTGTGCGGCACCCGGATCGACGCACCGCGGTCAGCCACCCCATAGCTGAACTTGTCGATCGACTGCGTCTCATGCAGCCCCGTCAGACGCAGATGGTTGTCCGGCCCGTACACCGCAATGTGCTCGTCACGGTACTTGTCGAACGCCGCCATCAGCTTCTCAAAGTATTCCTTACCACCCGTCTCACGCAGGTACTTCGTCGAGAAATTCGCGTGCATCCCGGAACCGTTCCAGTCCAGCTCGATCCCCAGCGGCTTGCAGTGGAAATTCACGTCGATCCCGTACTTCTCACAAAGCCGGATCAGCAGGTAGCGCGCCACCCACACTTCATCCGCCGCACGCTTCGAGCCCTTCCCGAAGATCTGGAACTCCCACTGGCCCTTCGCCACTTCCGCATTGATCCCCTCATGGTTGATCCCCGCGTCAAGGCACAGGTCAAGGTGCTCTTCCACAATCTGACGGGCGATGTCACCCACATTCTTGTAGCCCACCCCAGTGTAGTACTCACCCTGCGGCGCTGGATACCCACCATCCGGGAACCCAAGCGGCCGCCCGTCCTGATAGAAGAAATACTCCTGCTCAAACCCGAACCACGTGTCCGGATCGTCCAGAATCGTCGCACGGTGATTCGAAATGTGCGGCGTCCCGTCCGCATTCAGCACTTCACACATCACCAGCACGCCATTCTTCCGCGTCGAATCAGGATACACAGACACCGGCTTCAGCACGCAATCCGAGGAACGGCCCGGTGCCTGACGCGTCGAACTCCCGTCAAATCCCCACAGCGGAAGCTGCTCAAGGGTCGGAAACTCAGCATATTCTTTGACCTGTGTCTTGCCGCGCAGATTCGGAACCGGGGTGTAACCGTCGAGCCAGATGTATTCGAGTTTGTATTTGGGCATAGGGTTGTTTGGGTACGTTGCTCCGGCGGCGGCTCGGGGGTTGCGGCCCGGGGCAGGCTGCCGGTCATTCAAAAATCAGCAACTCCCGTGCCAATTCGCCGGGAGTTATTGATTTACACCCTTTCCGCCGAAACCACGCGTCAGTCCAGCGGAAACCTCCCGCTACTCAATCTTCAGCTCACTCCAGAAGCTGAACTCGTTCAGCCACCCAGTCGGCCAGTTCTCCAACCGCAGCTCCACTTTCTTCCCTCGGTACGCCGCCAGATCGAACTCCACCCGCTTCCACCGCTCTTTCCCCTCGTTCGCCACCTTCACCCCAGCTCCCAGCGGCTTCCCATCCACACTCGCCCGCAACTCCCAGTCGCCCCCATCATGGCTCGCCACCCACACCGACAGCTTCACCGCCTTGTCCCCCGGCAACTCCACCGTCCGCACCAGCGCCGCCGCCTCCTTCCGACCCGGCGGATGCAGCACCAGCACGTTCTTCCTCCCCCGATACTCCACCAGCTTCGTCGGCGTTCCCTCGAAATCCGTCGCCTCAATCTTCCAGTCCACATTCCAAAGGCTCGCCGACTCCCGGTCCCGCCGCTTCGGATTCCACAAATCCGTCCCGTCCGACGGCGGCACCTCCGCCACCGCCTCCCGCCCATCCGCACTCAGCACCAGCGCCGCCTTCTTCTCCGCACTCAGCACGCCTTCCTCCGGCGGAGCCAGCACATACCAGATCAGATCCCGGAACTGATCATCCGGCAACTGCCCGAAACCCATCGGCATCAGGCTCTGATGCGTGTTCTTCACTTCCTTGATCTCACTCCGCGGCACCACCGTCTTCACCCCGCCAATCCCCAGCAGGGTCATCTGCGTCGGCGTGTCCTCCACCACCCGCCCAGCCACCGTCCGCCCATCCCCAGTCGTCACCAGAACATTCTCATAACCATTCCCAATGATCTGATTCGGATCAATCACATTGGCTAGAATCGCATCCAGATTGCTCCGCCCCGACCCAATCAGCTCAGGCCCCACTTCCTGACCGCCCCCGTGAAACTTGTGACACGTCGCACACGTCGCCGCAAAAATCAGCTTTCCCTTCTCCAGATCCGGCTCGCCCGTCAGACACGCCTTCTTCTTCGCCGCCACCAGCGCCCGCACGTCATCCCCCGATTCATTCCACGCCCCCAGCAACTGCTGCGCACGCTTCTTCAGCTTGTCATTCTGCGCAAAACTCCGCCGCACACTCACCGGCACCTCCGACGGATTGATCCGCACGCCGCTCGCCACCCACTTGCCCTCCACCGCATCCAGCAACCTCCCCGACCATTCCACCCGCGTCGCCAGAACCTCCGCCGCCGCCGTCCTCACACTAGCCGGAAACTCCGGCCACGACTTCAGAATCGCATTCGCCAGATCCATCCCCCCCAGCTCACCCGCCGCCCTCAGCGCCTCCACCGTCAGCACCTCCGGGGTCCGCTGCCCCAGCAGCTTCAGCAACCCCGCCCGCGCCGCATCACTCTTCAGCCGCCTCACCGTCCGAATCGCCTCAATCCGCTTCGCCGCATCCGCTTTCTCATCCAGCACCACCGCCATCAGCGCCGCCACCGCATTCGGATCCCCCCACAACGTCGCCAGCCGTCCCGCCAGGCTCCTCACATCCTCTGCCTTGCTCTCACGCCACACCGCAAACAACGCCGCCGGATCATATTTCGCAGGCTTCAGCGCCCCGGCCTCCTGCGCCTTCAGCATCCCGTCCAAGGCATGCGCCGTCAGCACGTCGTCCCCTTTGATCTTCTCCAGATACCCCAGCAGCAGATCCATGTTCTCCGCCCGACGCGTGTCCGTCAGCCGCCGCGCCGCTTTGTACGTCAGCCCCAGACTCAGCGGCTTCGCCTTCATCGCCCGCTCCGCTAACCAGGGCAGATACCGCTCCGGCTCCAACGCCACTTCCGATTCCATCGCCATCCACACCGCCATCGCAAGGGTCCGGTCAGCCTCCGCCGACTTCCCAATCAACCGCTCCAGCAATGGCATCACATCCTTCCCCGGCGCACCCTTCATCCCCACCGTCAGCCCGCCGCCGTGCCCCCAGCACCTCACCGCCACCGCCGCCGCCTGCCGCACCACCGGATCCGCATCCCCCGCCAGCCCCGCCAGCCACTCGGGATAACCATCCGCCAACCGCCCCACCGCCGCCTCCGCCGCCCACAGCGCCGCCGCCCGACGCGCCCCGGGCTCCCCACCCGCCGCCACCGCCGCTTCCGCCGCACTCATCCCGCGCCGCTCGGCAGGCTTCCAGCCCGGTGCCCGCGAAACCCCCGCCAGCCGCTTCCCCGCCTCATTCCCCGTGTAACAAACCCGCCAGATCCGCCCCTTCTCCCGGTCCACTCCCTCCGGATTCGCCTGCGCATTCTGATAACAAGGATACTTGTCGCACCAGTCCATCACCCACAGAAACCCATCCGGCCCCGTCTGAATGCTCACCGGACGGAACCACCCGTCGTTCGCCCGCAGAAAATCCCTGACCGGCCGCGCCTTGAACGTCGCACCCGCCGGCTCCAGCGCCTCTTCATGAATCGCATTGTCGTGGATGTTCCCGAAAAACGCATGCCCCGCCGTATCCGCCGGATACACTCCGCCCTGATAAATCTGAATCCCCGCATACGCCGCCCGGAAATGCTTCGGCTGATCCGGCTGCACAATGCTAGGCAGCAGTTCATACGCATACGGATTCTCCGGCGCCCCGCCCTGCCGCGCATAAATCCCACCCGGAGCCATGTGAAACAGGTGATCAATCACGCACGCCTCCACAAACGCATTCCCCCGCGCGTCGAAATCCACTCCCCACGGATTGCTCGTCCCATCCGCATACACTTCGTGAAACGCCACCACCGGATCCGCCGCCGCATCACCCGTCGCCGTCAGCTTCACACGGTAAATCCCCGCATTCAGCACGTTCCCAGCCTCATCCTTCTCACCAGGCCGCCGCACTTTGCTGTGCGTGAACACCCCGTGCGTGAAATACATCAGCCCGTCCGGCCCCCACGTGAAACTGTTCAGCAACTCATGCCGGTCCTCCAGCCCGAACCCCGTCAGCACCGCCTTGTACTCGTCCGCCTTGTCGTCCCCGTCGGTATCCCGGAAAAAAAACAGGTTCGGAGCCTGCCCCACATACACCCCACCGTGCCCGCACAACACCGCCGTCGCCAGACTCAATCCCTCCGCAAACACCGTCCGCTTGTCCGCCTTCCCGTCATTGTCCGTATCCTCCAGCACCACCACCCGGTCCCGCGGCGATCCCGGCCCCGTCTTCACCACCGGCCGATACTTCCCATCACCCGCCGCCTTCTGATACTCATTCGTCTCCTTCGCCCCGCTCGGGTACTCGTACAACTCCACCACCCACAGTCTCCCCCGCGCATCCCAGCTCATCGCCACCGGATTCACCACCATCGGCTCCGACGCAAAATTCCGCACCTCATACCCCTCCGGCACCTTCATCTTCCGAATCGCCTCCTCCACCGTCGGACATGGATTCTGCGTCGGCTGATAAACTCCCTCCAGTTCCTTCCCGGAAACCGTCAGTGTCATGAGCCCGATTGTGAACACGGAAAGAGATCGCTGCATCCTCCCACCCTGCACAGCCCTCCGCCGCTTGGCAATCCCCGCAAAAAATGAAACGGCCGGCCGCGCACCACCGCACGACCGGCCGTCAGCATCACTCGCTCAGTTCGTGTGCACCACCCGCACCCGCATATACCGCCGCATACTCCCAGCCATCGGCCGCGTCTCCACCGCACGCCACGTCTCCACCGCCCCGGATACCGACACCCGGCTCTCCACCACCGTGCCCGAACTCCACGTCACAAGGTCGTCCGATACCTCCGCAATGTACGTCAGCCCAGCCCCCGCATACCGCGTATAACTGATCGCCAGCACCCCGCCCTCCGTAGAACCCTGAGGCAACCCATTCGTCGACGATGCCCTCGGATCCATCCCCAGCGCAAACTCCACAAGGTTCACAATCCCGTCCGAATCAGGATCCCGGCCCATCCCCGTCACTAGCGGATCCGCACTCCCCAGCACCCGCACCGCCCACGCATCATATGTCTCCGTCACCGTCACCGTGACTTCGTCACTCACCGTCGCCGTCCCCGTCGCCGTCAGCCGCAGCACATACACCCCAGGCACCGTGAAGTTCGCCGTCGTCGACACCTGCCCAGCCGTCCCGAACACCACCGCCCCAGGCCCGCTCACCCGCGTCCACGCCACCGTCACCGCCGCTGAATTCTGCGACCCGTAACTCAGCACGCCCTCCAGCTCAATCCCATCAGGAATCGCCACCGCCAAGTCCTCCCCAGCCGCCACCGCAAAACTCCCGTTCAACCCCGGATTCGGCACCGCCGCCCGCCACGAAACCGCCTTGTCCCACGTGTTCCGCGCTCCCGCCGCATTCACAATCTCCAGCGACGCCCCGCCGCCATCCGTCACCGGATACCATCCATCCGCATAGTCAAAATCCAGAATCCCTAGCTGATACCCGTCAATCTCCATCCGCACCCGCTCGCCTCCATTGCTCAGACTCCCACCATACGTCCCCCCGAACGGCACCCCTGGATAACGCGCCGCAAACACCGTCTGCGACACATTCGATATCACCACCATCGCCCCAGCCGCCAACTCCGTCCCGGGCGCAAACTGGAACGTGATCCCATTCACAAACTTCACCGTCTCCAGCGGCAACCTCACCGTCGCACTCATGTTCCTCAACTCGATGAACTCAGGCGTCCCCGCACCCGGCGGATTGTACATCATCTCCGTAATCCTCAGATTCTCCAGCAGCAGGGTCTGCGCCGTCAGATTCGTCGTGTTGGAATACCCTGGCGTCGGCAGACTGAAAAACACCAGCCCAGCCCCGCCATCAGGACTCCGACCCTGCGACACATCCTCCGTCTGCGGCTCGATCACCACCTGATCAATCACCCGACCAGCCGCATCCAGCAGTGCCAGCGGCTCGCGCAGCCGGTTGATCGAAAACGCCAGATGATTCGATCCCTGCTCCGGCGCATTGTCCGCAATGCACCGCACAAACCCTCCCGCCCCGATGAAACTCAGCGCCGGCAGCGGCGATTTGCCAGGATAATTGATCGCGTCATCCGTCAGCACCAGTCCACCCAGCGCCACCGGCTGCACGCCCGAATTGAACAGCTCCACAAAGTCATTCTCCACAATGAAATCATTCGCCGCACTCCATTCATTCAACCTCAACCCACTCGCCGAACCCAGCGCCACGCCAGTATTCGCCCCGCCAATCGTCGGCTCAGTCAACGCCCACGCCAGATCCGTCCCCAGCCGCCCGATCGATTTGTCAGTCACCTGATAGCCAAACCGCACGCTGTCAATCAGCACCGCCCCGAACGCACTCCCGTTGTACAGATACAGCGCATCCCCGTCCCGGTCCAGGCTGAACCCGGTCTGGTCAGACCGCAGCACCAGATACCCCCCAGCCGCGATCTCCGTCCCCGCTGGGAACAGATACCGCGGCCCTTCCCCAGCCGTCAGCTCCTTCTCCGCCAGCGACCATCCCTCCAGATTCACCGCCGTACTGCCAAGATTCCGCAACTCAATCACATCCGGCCGCGCTCCCCCCACAACCCACGCCCCCGCATTGTCCGCCAGCACTTCGTTGATCACCACCGGCCTCACCGCCGGATTCACCACAAACGGCCGCGTCACCGTCGGCACACTCTGCCACACCCCCGCATCATTCCTCCCAATCACCGACACCGTATGCGTCCCCGCACTCAGATTCGTCAGCACCAGCGGCGTCGTCACCGGAATCTCCCCGGACAACACACCCCCATCCACCGCATAACGATACACCGTATAACCCCAGTTGTACGCCGCCACCGTCCCTGACTGAAACACGCCACCAGGCCCGACCGTCAGCGTCAGCGACGCCCCGTCCACCGGAACCGCAGGCACCCCGCCAACCGCCACGCCCGCAGGCTGCATCCCCCCCCGGTCGCCTCCGAACATTCCCGTCCACCGCGCCGGCGACAACGACCCCGGCACCAGCGCAGCCCTGACTCGCGCCGCCGCAGCCATCCCCGCCGCCACCGTCCCCGCCGTCTGCGTCGTCGGCGGCACCAATCCAGCCGTCGCCAGCTGCGCTCCCGCCGAAACATTCCCAGCTCCCGGCCCACCCCACGTCACCCCCGCAGGAAACAGATTCCCATCCATCCGCACCGTCAGATTCGCCGCGTTGTAGTTCGCCACCAGCACCGCACAGTCATCAATCACGTTGTCCGCAATGTACGCCCCCTGACCATCCGCCAGCGCCGACAACGCCACGTCGTCATCCGTGAAATTGAACGCCGCAATGTCCACCCCGGACCCGTACGCCCGGTTCACCCGCGACACCGTGTTGTTCACAAACACAAACCGGTTCCGGTTCTTCGCCAGCACCGCGTGATCCACATCGTAAAACAAGTTATTGATGATCGTCCACTCGGACACCGACGCATTGTCCTGCCCACCCGAAATCGCACTCGCCGTATCCTTCGGATTCGGCCGCTGCGTGTCCTGATGCACCCCGAAGAACACATTCCCCTCAATCCACGCATCCGTCGAATCCAGATCCAGACAGTCGTCCGTCGCCCCGTCAAACACGTTCCCAAGCACCTGCAGAATCGCCCCCGGACGGTTCCCGCCCGTGAAGTCAATCGTGTCATTGAACCCCCACGTGTGCCCGAAATAATTCCCCCGGAAAATCCCATAGCCACCCGCCGGAATCCCCGTCACCCCATGCAGCATCTCCGGCGCACTCGTCACATTGAACGTCCCCGCATACGTCGGGAACACCGAGTTCGACACCACAAACGAACTGTTATCAAAACTGATGTACTGCACCACCGGCGCATTCCCCCACACCGTGTTGTCGAAGAACACCACCGCATTGTTCACGTGACACTTCGCATTGTGACCACCAATCGTCGTGCCACCCGCATTCTCAATGTCCACATAAGTCAGCCGACTCTCCTGCGTCGCATTCAGAAAATCCAGCGCCCCCCAGTTCCCCGCACCCGGAGCCGCCGCAAAACGAATCCGATTCGTCTCCGTCCCCTGCGCTATAAGCCGCCCCGTCCCAGTCACCTGAATGCTCGCCCCGGCATCCACATACACCGTCGCCCCCGCCCCGATCGTCAGGGTCACCCCGCTCGGCACCGTCAATGTCCCCGTCACCTGCCATGGCCCGCCCGCCGCACTCCACGTCTCACTCGCCGCTAGCGTCCCCGCCCGTGTCGTATTCCCTCCATCATCAAACCAGATCTCCACCACCTGACTGTCCAGCACCGCATCCCCAGCCCCCAGCGCCTGCACCAGCACCCGGTTGAGCCCCGGATTCAGCGTCACCGCAGACCCCGCCGCCCACGGAGCCGCCCCCGTCCCGCCCTCACCATCCCCAGCCGCACTCCCGCCGCCCGTGTCATTGTAATTGTCAGGCAGTACCTCCACCCCACCCACCAGCAGCTTCCGCACACGGCTCGAATCCACCGTCCCCGACAACCCCGTCGCATTCGCCGTCGTCGTCCGCGCATACCCGCTCTGCACCGGCAGATTCGTCCCCGCCGTCAGCACCGCCGGCGGCTGCCCCGCCGCATCATACCCCAGCACCGACCGCAGAATGTAATCCCGCCGCGTCGCATTGAAATTCTTGATGTTGTCCCGCGCCGAAACACTCACCCCTCCTCCCGGCCCACCCCAGTTGCCCAGCGTGTTGTCCACCATCGCATTGAAATTCGCCGGCAGAAACACCGTCCCCAGCAACTCCACCATCTGCGCCTTGAACCGCTGATTGCTCTCCGGATTCGTATACAACGGCGCCAGCGCCCCAATCCGCTCCCCACTGTTGCTGAAATTCCCCGTCACCTGATACACCGTCGCCGTCGGCGAGGTCGGATCCGCAGAACTCGTGTTCCCTCCCTGCCCCCACACCGTATCAAAATCGTGCGCCAGCGGAATGAACCGCGGATCCTTCTCCCCTCGATACAACCCATAGTCGTCATTGCTCCCGTTCGACAGGTTCGTCTCGTTGTGATTCACAATCGTCTGAAACGCTAGCCACCTCAGCCAGTAGTCCAGATTGATCACCGCATCCATCTGCGGCACCGTCGGCGGCGTCGCCGCAGTGAACGTCCGCATCAGCCCATTCACATCCCGCCAGTCATTCAATCCCTCGTTCGAATTCTTCAGCCACCCGTCATTCAGATACCCACTCGCACTCGGCACCCCCGGCGCACTCTCACGCACCGTGAAATTCTGGTGCGGCCTCACCTTCTTATACAGATTCCCACCCGAATCCAGCGGCCGCCGCAGCTTCAGATACTCGCTCCCCGCAGGCTGCAGATGAATGAACCACCCCCAGCTCTGCTGCTGGTTCTGCAGCGCCCGATTCCCCCCATTCACTCGCAATTGCACCGGCCACGACCGCTCGTGAATCAACCCCGCCGCCTCCATCGCCTTGCTCGCCAGATGCCCCAGATGCGTGTACCACACATTCAGGTTCATCTCCGTGTCCCCGTTCCAGTCGTCATCCTTCGGAATGTCCAGCCGCCAGTTGTTCACCGCATTCCCCCGCGACCCCGCTCCCCGCACCCGCAGCCCGCAGCGATAACGAATCTCCGTATTCCCACCCTGACGCGTCACCAGCGTCACATTCACCCGCGAATCACTGTTCCGGTCCCACGCACTGCTCTGGAACAACTCCACGTCAGCCACCGCCCCAGCCAGCCGGTAAATCGGATAGTTGCTGTTCCACGCCTCCTCATCCACCTGATAAAACGCATTCGCAGCCTGCACCAGCACACCCGCTCCAGTCCGCCCAGGCGGCGGCCACGTCCGACTCAACCCGCCCGCATCGCTCGCCATCACATAAAACTCCACCACCGTCCCCACCGCCTGCGCCGGAATCACCCCGCCAAACCGTCCGTCCCCAGCCGCACCATCCCCACTCCGCCCGTCATCCTTCATCGCCACCTGATTGAATGCCCCCGGAGCCGCACTCGACACCCGCCAGAACAACGCCGCCACCGGCGCACTCTCAGCCTCATCCTTCAACTCCGCCGTCACCGTCACCGCCTGCGCCGACGTCGGAATCGCCGGCGCATGCCTCACCTTCCCAATCAGCGGAGCCACCTCCGCCGCCCTCACACTGTTAGGCTGCCCGGGCGTCGGATTGCCCGTCGACGCCTCCCAGTTCTCCCCATTCCCGTTCCCCAGCACCGGATTGATCAGCTCCAAAGACGCACCCCCGCGGTCATGCCGCGCAAACCACCCCCAGCCCGTCTCCCCACTCCAAGTCTCCTCCCGACGCTCCGCCCAGTCCCCCTCGTCCGCATACGTCACCTCATCCACCACCGTCCCGTCAGCCGCCACCAGCCGCACCCGCTCCCCACCATCACTCAACTCCCCAGTCCAACCACCCCGCAGCAGCGTCACACTCCCGTACGTCGCCGAAAACACCACCGGATCCGCCGCAATCACCAGCAGCCCATTCCCCGGAATCACCGTCCCCGCAGGAATCACAAAACTCACCCCCGCATTGATCATCCACCCTGACACATCCAACGCCCCGGGATTCGCATTCAATATCTCCAGAAACTCCTCCCGCGAATTCATCGACACCGGATTGTACATGATCTCGTTGATGTACACCTTCGCCAGATCAACCCCCACAGACACCGTCACCGTCGCCACCGCCGACTGCAATTCGCCGTCGCTCGCTCGATAACCAAAACTGTCCACCCCCGAAAACCCGGCCGCCGGCGTGTACGTCAACCCGCCCGTCGCATCCAGCTCCACCGTCCCATGCGCCGCTGGAACCGCCAGCACCGCACTCAGCACCTGGCCGTCCACGTCACTGTCATTCCTCAACACCCCACCCGTCGCCGGCACCGTCAGCACCGTGTCCAGCGGGGTCCCGAAACTGTCACCCTTCGCCACCGGCGCATCATTCACCGGCACCACCGTCACCGTCACCGTCCCCACCGCCGCAGAATCCCGCGTCCCGTCATTCGCACGGTACGTGAAACTATCCGTCCCGTTGAAATCCGCCTGCGGCGTGTACACAAACGCACCATTCGCCTGCAGCGCCACCGTTCCCCTCACCGGCTGCGTCACCACCGTCGCCGTCAGCGGATCCCCGTCAGGATCCGCATCATTTCCTAGCACCCCCGGAACACCCACCGTCAGCGCCGCATCCTCACCCGTACTGTAAACATCCGCCGTCGGCACCGGCCGCCCATTCACCCGAATCGTCACCGTCGCCCGCGGCGATGTCGCCACGCCATCCCCAGCCCGATACCCAAACGTCACCGACCCCACAAACCCAGCCGCCGGCACAAACGAAAACGATCCATCCCCATTCAACGTCAAGGATCCAGACGAAGCCGGCACCGTCAGCACCGCACTCAGCACCGTCCCCGCATCCGCATCCCCATCGTTCCCCAGTACCCCCGGCGCACCCACATTCAGCGGCACCCCCGGATCCGTCGCATACGCGTCCGCCACCGCCACCGGCACATCATTCACATTCGCCACCGTGATCGTCACCGTCGCCGCCCCCGACGGCCCGCCCGCATCACTCGCACGGTACGTGAACGTATCCACCCCCGCAAAATCCGCCCTCGGCACATAACGGAACGACCCATCCCCATTCACCGTCACCGTCCCATTCGCCGGACCAGCCACCAGCGCCGCCGTCAGCGCATCCCCATCCGCATCCACATCGTTCGCCAGCAACCCCGCCACCGCACTCACCGTCAATTCCGCGTCCTCCGTCGCATTGAACGCATCCGCCACCGCCCGCGGCCTCACATTCGGCCCGGGCACCACATTGATCGCCACCGTCGCCGTCCCCGACGCCAGTCCCGTATTGTCCCGCGCCACATAACTGAACGTGTCCGACCCCACATACCCATTGTTCGGAATGTACGTGAACGTCCCGTCCGCATTCACCGTCACCGACCCGTTCGCCGGAGCCGTATGCGACAGAATTGTCAGCACCGACCCCGCATCGCTATCCGTATCGTTCGCCAGCAACCCCGCCGCCAGCGCCCGCGTCAGCCGCAATCTCAGATTGAAACTCACATCCGAACTCGTCGGCGACGTCTGGTGAATCTCCGCAGCAAACGTGTTCTCACCCGGCAGCAGCGCATTCAGCGCCAGCGGAAAATTCGCCACCACGTTGTTCCCGCTCGCCGCACTGCAGTAGAAATCAAACGCCGGATTCAGCGTCGTCGCCGCCGACGGCATGTTCGCCGTCCTCACCACCTCCGCTCCATTCAGAAACACCAGCCCGCCATCATCATGCAGCAGCGAAATCTCCGCCGCCGTCACATTGTACAGATCATTCACCGTGAACTTTCGCCGGAAATACGTCGTCGCATACCGCCCGCCCTCACCACTCGTATACCCAGGCGTCGCATTGTCCTCCACCACCGTCACCTCATCCCCGTTCCCGTACCCTAACTCCGCACCACCCGACTTCCAAGTCGTATCCACAAACTCCGGCGCCCGCCACGCCAACCCCTGATCCGTCCCGTTGTCCAGATACCTCCACACACTCGGCAATGCCGCCGAACCATACGGCACCACATCGTCCGTCACCGTCCCAGTCGTCAGCGCCGTCACCACCAGCGGCGCATTCTTCGCCGTCGTATAAGTGTCATTCGCCGCCACCGGTGCCGCCCCCAATCCCACCACCGTGACCCTCACCGTCACATCCTGCGACACCGCCACGCCGTCACTCACCCGATAAATAAAACTCGCCTCACCCGAAAACGACGGCGCCGGCGTGTACACAAACGACCCATTCCCATTCAGCACCAGCACACCCTGACCAGCCGTCACATTCGTCACCAGCTGCACCACCAGCGCACTCCTCGGATTGTCCACATCCACATCATTCTTCAACACGCCGTCCGCCGCATTCACCGTCAGCGCCACCTGCTGGTTCGTTGTATAAACATCCCCCAGCGCCACCGGCGCATCATTCACCGGATTCACCGTGATCGCCACCGTCGCCGTGTTCGACGCCGCAGGATCCACCGCATCAAACGCACGGTACGTGAACCCATCCACCCCCGCAAAATCAGGATTCGGACTGTACGAAAAATTCCCGCTCGCATCCAGCACCAGCTGCCCATTCGCCGGCCCACTCACCAAAGCCGCCCTAACCGGACTCCCCGTGTCGTTCGCCAGCACGCCGCTCCCGCTCGAAAGCGTCGTCACACTCACGTTGTCAATCGACGCAATCCCATACTCCCCGTTCGTCGTCGTCTTGTTCGTAAACCCGCCCAGCGTCAGGGTGTGACTCCCCGCTCCCAGATTGATGTCAAACGTCGCCGTCGCCCACGGCGTGTCCGTGTCCGCATTGCCCACACCAGCAATCTGCCCGATGAACAACCCCTGCGGCGTATTCACCGTCCCGTACCGCACGCCGTTCATACTCATCGCAAACGCACTGAACTCATCCGGCTCCAATCCCCCGCGCGTCCCCGTCCGCCAGTCAAACGACACCCGCACCGTCGCCGGTGCCGCCAGATTGAACACCCGCTGCCACCCGCCGGAATAATTCGTCGCATTCGTCCTCCCAGTCTCCACCGTCAGCATCCCCCCGGGATTCCCCCCAGTCGCCACCACCGCCCCGCTCGCATTCGCCGGCCGGTTCGTCCCAAACGTGTCGTCCGCATACACAAACCCCTGCTCCGCATTCCCCGCAGGCGTGAACTGCACATCAATCCCCACGTCACTGCTCGTATACGAACTCCCCCCGGCCTGGTGCAGCTCCACCGCCATCACGTTGTTCCCCGCCACCAGTAGCCCAGCCGGAATCGTCACCGTGTCCGTCGTGTACGTCCCCTCATCCGCAATGCTGTTCACCACCGACGTGTTCGTCGTCACCGGCCCCGCAGGAAAAATCTGCCCCGCATCCATCCGCACCCGATCCACCTCCTGACCATTCACATAAATGATCGCCCCGTCGTCAATCAGATGACGAATCTGCCACGTCCCCACACTCGCCTGCGCCGCATTCAACGTGAACACCTTCCGGAACAGATACGTCGTCACATTATACGGCCCGCTCGCCGTCACGCCCTGCAGGGTGTTCGGCGCACCCGGAAACGCATTGATCCCCCCGGCCTGCAGCGGCAGCACCCCAGTCCCCCACGGCACCACCGTCGACGTCGCCACATCAAAATTCAGCGCCCTCCAATCCCTCCCAGCCCCATCAACCGGATACGTGTCCGACGTCTGCCCATTCTGATTGTTCCGAATCCGGTCCAGATACCGCCAATCCCCTCCCACCACATTCGTCCCCGGCTCGAAATTCGCAGAAAACAACGCCGCCGCACTCGTGTTCAGCACCGCATCCTCATTCACCGCATACGTGTCATTCACCGCCACCGGCGCCCCGCTCACCAGCGAGGGCAGCACACACATGGCAGCAATTCGAAATAGAGTTCGGTGTCCGGTCATAAAATACATGGCAGAAGTCAGAAGTACGCAGCACTCGGGCCCGCGTGTCGGAATCGTTGCAGTTCCAGTGCCTCCCCCACCGTATTCCGCCAGCAGGAACACGCAATTCTCCCGCAGCCTGATCGGACCTAAGGGAAATCCCTGGTTTGCCACCAGGGAATCTTCGATTCAGCAGAAATTAATCTCCCGTCACCGTTTGCCGCCCTTCCCAGCCTTCAAGGTCCCCAAATACGCCACCACGTCCCGAATCTCCCGTCTCGTCAGAATCGCCTCCATCGGCGGCATCACCGAAACCGGAGCCGACATCTCCTTCACCATCTCCCTCGCCAGCCGCCGCTCCCCTCCCTCCGGCAACCGGATCACCACCTCCCGCGCATCCTGCTTCACCAGCACCCCTCCCACCACCGACCCATCCGCCAGCGTCGCCGTCACAATCCCATACCCGTCCGCCACCACCACCCCGGGATTCACCAGCGCCTCCACCAACTCCACCGCCGTCCTTTCCGCCCCGATCCCCTCCAGCCCCGGCCCCACCGCGCTCCCCGGCTCCCGGTCAAACCGGTGACACGCCACACAATTCGCCGCCACATCCGTCAGCACAATCCGCTTCCCACTCTCCGCATCACCCCCGCTCACACAATCCCGCCACGCCACGCCCACCGCCGCACCTTCCACCACCGCCCGCGACTTCTCCAGCGCTCCACTCAGCGCCGGATACTTCCCCGCCGCCTCCCACACATCCAGCAGCAATTCCGCCGGCACTCCCACTTCTAGCAACTCCTTCAGTCTCTCCGCCGCCTCGGCCCGACCCACTCTCCCCAGCAACCCGCACGCCTCCTGCCGCAACCGCACGCCTCCCCCGCCCCGCACCAGCTCCGCCGCCCGATCCACCGCCCCGCCCGCATCCAATCCCTCCAAGGCCCTCAACGCCGCCACCGCCAAGGTCTCTTCCTTCCCCCGCAACGCCATCTCCACCGCCGGACGCGTCAGCGCATCATCCCGGTGATCCGCCACCAGCAACCCCAACGCCGCCACCCGCACCGCCGCCGTCAGCGACCCATCACCGCTCGCCGCCGCCAATCGCTCCGCCGGCACCGGCAACCGCAGGCTCAACGCCGCTCCCAGCACGCCCGCCTGCAACTCCGGTTCCTTCAACTCCAGCAACCGCGGCAACAGCGGCCGCAACGCCACCACCGCCGCCTCCCCATCACGCCGTCCCAACTCCCTCACAAATCCATCCGCCGGATCCAGCCGCGGCACCGACGTCCACTGCCCCAGCAACTCCAGCGCCGCCCGACGCAACCGCACCGGTTGCCCCTCCCTCAGCACATACTCCGCCAACCCCGCCGCCGCCGCACCATCACCCCGCCGCGCCAGCGCCCCCATCGCCCGCCGCACCATCGACTCCGGCGCGCCCGACCCCGCCCTCCCTAGCCAATCCGCCAGCACCGGCAGCCCCGCCGCAATCCCTTCCCCATCATAAATCGCAATCGCCGCCGCCTCCCCAATCCGCACCTCCGCGTCATCCAGAAAACCCGCCACCGCCCCATCACGCTGCCGCCCCAACGCCAGCACCGCTGCCGCCCGACGCCCCACCGACCCATCCGCCTTCATCCCCGCCAGTCTCCCCGAATCCGCACACCCTGCCAATCCCGTCACCACCGCATGCCTCAGAAACGGCCCCCCATCCTCGCCCGCCATCCGCAGCAATCCCTCCACCGCCCCCGCAACCCTCAACCGACCGCACGCCAGCGCCGCCTCCAGCCGCACCCGCGCCGAACCATCACCTAGCAACCCCACCAGCGCCACACCCACTTCCCCATCCACCGGACTCTCCGCCGCCACCCGAGCCGCCAGCGCCCGCACATCCTCATCACCATCCTTCATCAACCCAGCCAGCACCGCCACATCCCGCAACCGCCCACTCCTCCATCCCTGCCCCAATCCCCAGATCCCATGCAGCCGCCCTAGCCGCTCTTTCCCGGTCAATGCCGCCTCCCGCAGCACCGCCCAAGCCCCACGCTCCGCCAGCGCCCACTGCGCCCCGCACCGCACGCGCTGATCCTCATGACCCAGCAATCCCGCCAGCTCCCCCTCACTCCGCTTCCCGAACCCCTCCGCCAGCAACTGCCTCACTTCCCCACGCAACGGATGCCCCCGCCCGCTCTCCACATCCACCCGCCACACCGCTCCCTTCCCATTCAATTCATACCCGCTCTCCCAATCCGCATAATACAGCCCCCCGTCCGGCCCCCAGCTCATCCCCACACCCATGATCCCCCGACTCACCCTCACATCTTCCGCCAGCCGCCACCCCGCACCCTCACGCTCCAGCCGCAGCGCATTCATGTTCCCCGACGGAAACTGATTCACAAAAAACCACCCCGCCCACTCCGCACCCAGCGCCGTCCCCGGATTCCACGCAAACCCGCTCGGTCCATCATGACTCTCCGCCAGCGGCGGCGTCAGAAACAACGGCTGCCCGGCATGCGACGGCTTCCACCGCCCCTCACCCATCCACGGACACCAGTCCGTCATGTACTGCCACGAACACCGCCACCCCGCATCACTCTCCGGCAGAATCCACACTAACCGTTCCTTCTCCCCCGGCTTGTCCGCATCATTGTCCACCCCGAACACATCCCCCGTCTCATTGAACGCAATCTCCTGCACGTTCCGCAACCCGTGCGCATACACCTCAAACCCGCTCCCATCCACCTCGCACCGCAGCACACACCCCTCGTGAGGATACGAAAACCTCCGCCCGTCCGCCCGCGTCACCTCCACCCCCTTGTCGCCGATCGACCAGTAA
Source organism: Verrucomicrobiaceae bacterium (assembly GCA_027483175.1). Lineage (GTDB taxonomy): Bacteria > Verrucomicrobiota > Verrucomicrobiia > Verrucomicrobiales > V1-33 > V1-33. Next base: position 52,076 of record JAIXVE010000358.1, read on the forward strand.
ATCCTACCGTCCGGCCCCCGCCTCAACCCATGCATGTCATGCCCCGCATACGCCAGGTGAATCCCGAACCCATGCACCAGCGACCGCCTCACCTCCGCCTTCCCATCCCCATCCCGATCCTCCATTCGCCACAGATCCGGCGCAATCGTCGCAAACACCGCCCCGTCCGCCGCCAGCACCCCCGCCGCAATCCCCGTCACCTCCGACGCAAATCCCCCCGCATACTCCCCCATCCAATCCGCCTTCCCATCCCCATCCCGATCTTCCAATCGCAGCACACTCTCCGCAGGCACCGTCAGATCATTCCAGTCCACCACCCCATCCCCGTTCCAATCCCGTAAATCCCCCTTCGGCCCACGCAATACCCCCGTCGCCAGCCGCTCCCGCAAAAACGCCCGCTTCGCCTCCACACTCGTCAGCCCCACATCATCCGCAATCCACTCACTCCACTGCCGGATATCCAGATCCGCCGTCTTCCGACGCGCCGTCCGCGTCACATACACCCTCCCCTGATCATCCACACTGCACGCCACAGGATCCGGCACATTCAACAACCCACTCCACCGCTCCGCCCGCAACACCGGCCGCTCCGCCCGCACCACCCACGGCACCAGCACTCCCATCGCCGTCACCCGGACAATCATCGTCAGTCGCTTCATCCCCCCACCAAACCCACCTCCCCCCCCCACCGCAACCCCAGAACCACCCCTCCTCTCCGAACAAGCAGCCGCAGGCTCTGGACTGCTGTCAGCATTACAGCTCCCTCTCGCGCACGGAGTGCGCCTACCCGCCCGCCTCCCAACAAGCCCCCCCGAACAAGCAGCCGCAGGCTCTGGACTGCTGTCAGCATTACAGCTCTCTCTGGCGCACGGAGTGCGCCTACCAGCCTCTCCCCACAAGCCTCGTCCCCTCCGAACACGCAGCCGAAGGCTCTGGACTGCTGTCAGAATTACAGCTCTCTCTCGCGCACGGAGTGCGCCTACCCGCCCGCCTCCCAACAAGCCACACCCGCCCCTGATAACTTCCTACTTGCCACCTCCCGCATCTTCAGTATCCCCGCACCCATGCCCGACACCCCTGAACTCCCCCCGTGGCCGCATGCCCCACCCCACTGGCTCATCCAACCCGGCATCTACATGGTCACAGGCTCCACCTTCCGCAGACAACCGTTCCTCCACAGCCCGGAACGACTCAATCTCGTCACCTCCCAGCTCTTCCAATCCGCCTCACAATTCGGCTGGACCCTCCTCGCATGGGCCGTGCTCTCCAATCACTATCACCTCATCGCCCAATCCCCGCCGCACTCAGCCAACTCCCTCCACCCATGGCTCAAATCCCTCCACCGCAACACCGCCTCCAGCCTCAACCGACTAGACAACACCCAAGGCCGCCGCGTCTGGAATAACTATCACGACACCCTCATCACCCGCCAGCCTGCCCTCATGGCACGACTCCGCTACGTCAACGAAAACCCAGTCCACCACCGACTCGTCCAGAACGCCCACGACTACCCATGGTGCAGCGCCGCATGGTTCGCCGCCTCCACCTCCAAATCCTTCCAGGCAAGCGTCGCCCGCTTCAAAACAGACACCATCAACGTCCCCGACGACTTCGACGATTACTGATGCCCGCCCCTCTCCGAACCAGCAGCCGAAGGCTCTGGACTGCTGTCAGAATTACAGCTCTCTCTCGCGCACGAAGTGCGCCTACCCGCCCTCTCCCAACAAGCCCCCTCCGAACCAGCAGCCGCAGGCTCTGGACTGCTGTCAGCATTACAGCTCTCCCTGCGCACGAAGTGCGCCTACCCGCCCGCCTCCCAACAAGCCCCCTCCGAACCAGCAGCCGCAGGCTCTGGACTGCTGTCAGAATTACAGCTCTCTCTAGCGCACGGAGTGCGCCTACCCGACCGCCTCCCAGCAAGCCCCCTCCGAACCAGCAGCCGCAGGCTCTGGACTGCTGTCAGCAT
>JAIXVE010000343.1 GCA_027483175.1 Verrucomicrobiaceae bacterium
GCCTACCTCTACGGCAAAGCCGCCGGAAAATCCGACGTCGCCGACCTCGATGCCGCCGTCTTCCTCGGCAAAACCTGCGACCCCGACGTCCTCGCCCGCACCGACCCCTCCGTCGCCGCCGTCCTCACCCGCGCCGGTCAAGCCTCCCCCGGCTCGGACTTCGGTCTCCCTAGCTCCGCCAAACCGCTCTACGGAATCTACGCCTACGGCGGCGGCGCCATCAGCGTCAACAGTCTCATCGGCATCCCCCCATCCTGCTTCCTCAACATCAAAGCCGGAGGCGGTTCCGGCTACGGACTCTTCTACCGCGGCAACTCCCTAGCCGCCGTCATGCGCCAGTCATTCTCCATCTCCGGCGAGGTCCTCTGCATCTGTGACATCGGAGCCAACCTCGACATGATCGCCGCCGCCGTCGTCACCAAACTCCCCAACCAATCCGTCTTCGACGCCCTCAAAAACGCCACCCTCGCAGGCCAGGCCTCCGCCAACTTCACCATCGAGGTCGGCATCGATCCGTTCTCCGTCGAATTCGACAAAACCTTCACGCTCTACTTCAGTCTGAACAAGAATCAGTCGCCGCCACTCAAGCTCGACTACGACCTCTGAGGCCCTGCCGCTCAACCGCGCCGCCGCCATGAAACGTCTCCTCCTCCTCTCTTTCTTCGCCCTCCTCGCCGCCGTCGCCCGCGCCGCTCCAGCAAGGCTCGACGCCCTCATCACCGCAGGCACGTCCATCAAACTCAACGCCGCCTCGCCCGACATGGCCTACGTGGTCTGGTCACCCCCGGCCCCCGTCTTTCCAGCCTCCATGGCCGTCTCGGTCTGGCTCCAGCCTAACTCCTCAGGCCCGTTCTCCCGCGTCGCCGTCGTCCAATCCGTCAGAGACGAACCCGCCGTCTCTCTCCTTCTCGCACGCTCCGCCGCCCTCGGGCTCCCCGCCTCCGCCATCACCACGGAAATCAACACGCTCCTCGCCACGTGGCAGCCCCGCTCCGCCGATATCCGCCCTGACAAATCCCTCGCCCCCGATCTCGCCGCCCTCCCGATCTCCGCTAAAATCGCCCGCGCCCTCCAGCGCGCCGCCGACTTCCCCGCCGCCGCCACCGCCCTCCGCCAGATCGCCATCACCCAACCCGCCCTCCGCATGGCCCTCGGCCAGGCATGGGCCGGCCCTATCCCCCCCGGCAATCCCTCCACCATCGAACTCCGCCGCCACGACCCCGCCACTAACACTGACGCCGATGTCCTCGGCCGGGTCACCCTGACCCCCGGCTCAGGCATCCCTCTCACCACCCCAGCCCCCGCCATCCAGGTCCCCGACCTCACCCCCTCCGGCGACCTCACCATCAAGCTCCGCTGGTCGGTCCCCGACGCCCTCCGCCGTCAACTCCACCACACCACCGGCTTCATCCTCCACCGCATCCTCAAATCCTCCGCCGACCGCACCGGCTTCTCCGCCAACCCCACCCTCGCCCAGCTCAAAACCTTCGCCGCCGCCAACCCCTCCGCCTACGCGCTCGCCTCCATCTCCCCCATCCCGGCCGCCAAACTCATGGACGCCGCCCAGGCCGCCGACTTCTCCCCAGTCTCCGGCGACCCCTCCACGTTCTTCTTCGCCGACCGCGATCCTTCCTTCTCCGACGGGCTCCAGTTCTACTACTACCTCACCGCCCGCGACCTCCTCGGCCGCGACTCCGAACCTTCCTCCCGCGCCCTCGGCCGTTCCTGCCGCACCATCCCGCCAGACGTCCCCTCCGACCTCACCGCCTCCGACGAAGTCCTCACCTCCGGCGCCCTCAAAGGCCAGCGCCGCATCGTCCTCCGCTGGTCCGCGAACAACAATGCCGACCCAGCCATCCCCGGCCGCACCACGCAGCGCTACGCCATCTACCGCGGCCGCCCCACCGACAACGTCACCAACCCGGAAGCCCTCAACGATCTCGAAGATCCCGCACGCCTCGCCACCCTCACCCCCGTCTTCGTCTCCCACTCGCCAGACGCCGCGAACCGCATCGTCTGGGTCGACAATGTCCTCACCGCCGATGACCCGGACGCCGGCAAAACCCGCTGGTACGCCGTCCGCGCCGTCCACGACTCGCTCTGCGGCCCCGTCATGTCCGCCCCCAGCCCTCCAGCCTTCGGCGCCTTCCGCGACCGCAAGGGCCCCTCCGCTCCACGCGGCTTCGTCCACCAGAATTGCCCGATCTTCGCCGCCCGCTACCTCTCCGCTTCCACCTTCCAGCGCCCTCCCCTCACCGGCCAAAGCGGCGACCTCTCCCGTCTCAACCGCATCCGTCTCCGCTGCATCCGCCGCGATCCCTCCGTCGAAGCGGTCTCGTTCTCCGTCACTCCCGCCGACTCCCAGCAGGCCGTTCCCATCGGCCCTATCAAATTCGGCCCGGGCACCTCCGAGGTCTCCATCGAACTCGATTCCACCGCTGCCCGCGCCACCATCCGCTGCCAGGGGGTCGATCTCCACCTCTGTCTCTCCAACCTCGCCGCCTCGCCACTCCAGAACCTCGCCAGCGGCGCAGGCACCGGCACCGAATTCCTCTTCGACACCGGCAGTTTCTCCGCCTCCTCGCTCAACCCTGACAGCGCCACCGACGCCAATCTCGTCTCCGCCATCGCCATCTCCTCAGTCACGCATCTCGGCAATAATGTCGTCCGCGCTGACCTCGGAGCCGCTCTCGCCCCTAACCGCTCGATCCTCATCCAGAACCGCCCCCAGGCCGGTGGCGCATGGTCCTTCGCCGCCCTCGCCCAGGCCACCGGAGCCTCCGTCACCTTCGGCGTCCGCTCATGGCCCGCCGCCGCCCAGTCATGGCGCGCCTTCCTCCTCCCTATCCAACCCGCCGATTGCCCCTGTCTCCACGACCCGAGCCCCGAAGGCGCTGCCCAAACCTCCCCCGTCGTCATCGTCGGACTCTTCCCCATCGGCACCAAAGAATGGCGCATCTACCGCAAGGTCGACAACGGCCCCATGGAACTCCACCTCTCCGGCATCGCCGCTATCCCCGCCGTCGATACGCTCGAAGTCTCCAGTCAGGACACGGTCCTCCCGCCCCAGGGCGCAACGCTCTGCTACTACCTCCAGGCCTTCGACGAAAGCGGCAACCCCAGCCCGCTCGTCCTCATCAAATGCGTCACGCTCCTCCCCGACCCAGGCACGCCCGTCCTCGAACAACCCGCCTCCACCGACACGGACGTCATGTCCGTCCGCTGGTTCTGCCCGCGCCCCGGCGTCAAAAACTTCCGGGTCTGGCTCGCCGCCAAAGAAAACGGCATCACCCCTCCCCTCACCGCTAGCGCCACCGCCATCCCCCCTGCCGCTCCCTACTCGATTTCATTCCGCCGCCAGGGCGCGGAAACCGACGAAAACGCATGGGCCATCGCCGCCTACGAACTCCCCGACCTCGCCAAGGACGGCACCGACTCCATCTTCTCCCTCGAATTCGCCGTCGCCCCTAACCAGGAATACATCGTCTGGGTCGAAGCCATCGGCATCAAGGACTCCACCAAATCCGAAAGCTCCAAACGC
>JAIXVE010000054.1 GCA_027483175.1 Verrucomicrobiaceae bacterium
CCTTCCGGCCCGCCCGCCGGTTGTACCACTGGGAAAACCGCTGCTTCAGCGACTTCGCAAACTCCGTCAGTCGGAACATCCGGCCCAGCATCCGCTGCCGCCATTCCTCGATCACGGCACCGTTGCCGCTTTCCTCATACATCGCAAACTGCCGCGACATTCCCTTCCGCCACGCATCCCCCACCGACGCCTTCCAGCGCTCCAGCACCGTTTCCAGCGGCAGATCAAACCCCTCCGGCCGACGCGGCACCCTCAGCAGAATGTGGAAATGATTGCTCATCACGCAATACGTCAGGACCTCTACCCCGTGAAATGCGGTCAATGACCGCATCATGCGGACAAATTCTTCCTTCTCAGGCTCCCCGAAGATGTACCTGCCGTCCACCACCCGCGAACAGACGTGGTAAACCCCGGCTTCAGTCTCAGGCTCAGTATAGACGCGTGGCTTGGCCATAATGAATGCGGTTGTCCTGTAGATGCGGTTGTCGCGATGTCAATGGAATCTTCTCGGATTCCTCTCCCATCGAACGCTCCACATCTCCCCTCCGCTTCCCACTCACACCGCCCTTGTACCGTCACCCCACCGGCCCGATACTCTGATTGTGCTCTCCTACCAATGCGCCTGCGGCAATCCTGTCTACTTTGATAGCTCACTCTGCCTCGCCTGCGGTTCATCGCTCGGATTCGATCCCCTCACCGACCGCATCCTGCCCGCAGCCAACGCCCGGCTCTGCTCCAACGGCACACGCTACAACGTCTGCAACTGGCTCGTTCCTCCCGACTTCCCTGACGACCTCTGCCTCGCCTGCCGCCTCAACCGCACCATCCCAGACCTCACCCATCCCGGAAATCCACCCCTCTGGAGCCGCATCGAAGCCGCAAAACGCCGCGCCCTCCGCTCCCTCGTCAATATGGGCCTACCCCTGCGCACGCTCGCCGAAGACCCCGACTCCGGCCTCGCCTTCGACATCGTCAGCCACATCGCCGACCCAGCCATCTCCACCGGATACCTCGCCGGCGTCATCACTATCAATCTCGAAGAAGCAGACGACGTCCACCGCCGCATCAGCCAGCAGCAACTCGGTGAAAGCAGCCGCACTCTGCTAGGCCATTTCCATCACGAATGCGGACACTACGTCTGGGAACTCGCCTTCGCCCCGTGGCCACCCGATCACCCGATCCGCGCCGCCTTCCGCTCCCGCTTCGGTGACGAATCCTCAAACTACCCAGCAGCCCTCGCCCGTCACTACTCTAGCGGCCCTCCGCATGGCTGGGAATCCTCCTTCATCAGCGCCTACGCCTCTTCCCACCCATCCGAAGACTGGGCCGAAACATGGGCCCACTACCTTCACCTCACCGAAGCCATGGAAACCTGCAGTCACGCAGGCATCCACGCCCATCACCTCTCTCTCCCGCTCGTCCCGATTCCCGCCAACGCCGCATCGCTTCCACCACAACTCGCCAACGCTGGCACCTCCGACGACCACCCCTTCCTAGCCGCTCTCCAGCGCTGGACTTGCCTCACCACCGTCCTCAACGAGGTCTCCCTCAGCCTCGGCGAACCACGTCTCTATCCGTTCGTCATCTCCACCACCGTCGCACAAAAACTCCGCCTCGCCCATCACGTCGCCGGATTCTGGGGCCGTCGCCCAGCCCTACTCATCTGACTCCCGCCAGCGCCGCCGCACGCCCCATCAGTTCCTCAGGCATGTGCCGCACGGACTCTATCACATAATCCGGACGGTACGCATACCTCCGCAACTGCTCGACGGTCGTATGCCCGCTCAATACCAGCACCGTCCGGTACCCCATCCCCACGCCGCCTAGAATATCCGTATCCATCGTGTCTCCTACCATGATCGTCTGGCTCGACCGCAGCCCAAGTTCGTTCTGTGCCATCCGCATCATCACCCCGCTCGGCTTGCCCACCGAAAAAGCCGCATAACCAGTCGCCTTCTCCAGCATCGCCACAATCGCCCCGCAACCGGGCCGCGTCCCCGCATCCGTCGGACATGTCGCATCCAGATTCGTCGCCACCAGCCGCGCCCCCTTCTCTACCAGCCGAAGAGCCCGCTCGATCATCTCGAAATTGAACGACCGCCCCTCGCCAACCACCACATAATCCGCATCGTCATCCACCACCGTGATCCCATTCTGGTGCAACGCCGCCGCCAGACCATTCTCTCCTATCACAAACGCCGTCGCTCCAGGCTTCTGCGCCGCAATGAACCTCGCCGTCGCCATCGCACACGTGAAAACATCATCCGCCGTCGCCTCCAATCCCAGTCGGCACAGCTTCAATGCCACATCACGCCGCGTCCGCTGTGAATTATTTGTCAGGAAACGGAAAGGAATCTCCTCCCGCCTCAGCCGCGCCACAAATTCATCCGCGCCGGGAATCAGCTGGTTCCCCCGGTAGATCACACCGTCCATGTCGAGTAGAAATCCAAATTCCATAATACCCGACTCCTAAGCAGCTTGCATGCCACCCATCCGCGAGTGCGGTTTCACGCAGCCTTCACCCAGCATCAATCCCCAGAAATCCCTGACAACCCGACACCAGTCAGCCCTCACAGCTCTCCCCCAACCCCGCCCCCCCTCACGCCTCCTCAAATCGATTCGCCTCCACATTCTTCCGCGCCCGCGCCGGATCAAACACCCGCCCGTTCATCGCCACATAAACTCCACTCGGCAGCAATTGCACCGCCGCCACCGCCGTCCCCAGATTGAACTCCGCATCGCTCACCCGGAACCTCGCCGGCTGCATCGACCCAGTCAGCACAATCGTCCTCCCCTCAAGCCCGCTCAACGCCCGCGCCGTCTGAATCATCGTATCCGTCCCGTGCGTCACCACTACCAGTCGCTCCGGCTGCGCCGCGATCGCCTCCCGTATCGCCTCCCGGTCCGCCTCCGTCATCTCAAGACTGTCCTTCCTTAACACCGGCAGAATCCGGCAAGGCACACCCACATTCGCTTCCTCCAGCAATCCCGCCACCTGCGGCGACCCTACCTCGAACTCACTCTTCGCATCGAAATACACCTTATCAATCGTGCCGCCGCACGTCACAAACAACAATGGTTCCACTCGCTCAGTCTTCATGAAATTCCCAGATTGGTTGCCCCTTCGCCAGTCTCCCTCCCGCCAACCGCACTCCCTCCGACTCTAACCTCTCCACCTTCTCCATCACCCGCGCCCCAGCCACTTCACCAAAATACCCACCCACCCGGCCATCACTACCCACCACTCGGTGACACGGAACCTCCGGCGCATACGGATTCCGCCGCAGCGCCTGCCCCACCGCACGCGCCGAACCACAACCCACCGCCGCCGCCAGCCGCCCGTACGTCGTCACCCGCCCGCGCGGAATCCGCCGCAGCGCCTCGTAAACCCGCGCCTCAAACGCCGTCGGCACCCGCTCACAATCCACAACACTCATGGCTTTTTCTTCAATGACCCAAGGTACTCCACCAGATCCACAAGATCCGCCTCCGGAATCACCGTCCCCAGCTTCGGCGTCATCAGCGACACCGCCAGCTTCTTGCGCCCCGTAATCTCCCCCTTCGCACACTTCTGCAGAATCCCCCCTGGCACCTTCAGCGACACCTCCGCATCCGTCTCACTAGCAATCATCCCGGTCCAGACCGTCCCATCCTTCATCGTCACTTCCCAACCCTCAAATCCAAAACTGATCCCCGCACTCGGATTCAGAATCGCATCATACATCGCCTCCTTCGCCAGCTTGCTCCCGATCTCGCTCAGCGCAGGCCCGAAATCCACGCCTACCCCGTTCACCTGGTGACACGTGAAACAATACGTCATGTACACCACCTGACCCTTCGTCACATCGCCCGTGCGCTTCGCCAGTTCACTAACCGGTGCCAGCTTCACCTCTGCCACCATCGGAATCACCGTCGCCGCCTCCGTCCGAATCGCCTCGTCCGTCGCCGTCGCCAGCACCGCCGCCACCGCATCCCTAACCGCCGCCGGCAGCGTTCCACCCTTCGCCGACTCCAGCAGCAGTTTCTGCCCCTCCCCATGCCTCCCTAACCCCTTCACCGCAGCCTCCCGCACCGCCGCCGCCGCATCCGCCTTCGCTAGAAACCCGAACGCCGCCTCCGCCGTCTCCCGGCTCCCCACTCCCGCCAGCACCTCCACAAGCCCCGCCGCCTTCTCCCCCGGCAACCCAGCCACCGCCGCCGTCACCGCCGCGCCTTCTCCCAACTGATACAGCAGCTTCACCGCCTGCCCCGCCGCCGCCCCACCCGACCCGCCACCCGCCAAACCCAGCAACACATCCCGCTGCTCACTCACCCTGAACTTCTCCACCAGCCGGAAATACTCCTCGCTCCCCGCCGTCGCCGTCAGATAACGCCCGATCGCTTCCTTCGTCTTCACGTTCGCCTTCGCATAATCAAACGACGCCAACCGCTGCACCGTCTGCACCACCCGCTTGTCCGCCGCATCAGGCTCCGCAGCAGCCACCATCATCACACTCGCAAGGAACATCGACAGTCTCTTCATCCAACCGAGCGTGCGCGTTTTCACCCGCCCCGCAACCCCGATCCCCACCGACATTGCACCGCCGCCGTAGTCCCGCCACGCGTACTTCCACCGCCAACCCGCGACGGCTCTCAGCTTGCCCATCACCCCATCCCCATCCATCCATCTTCTCAAAAAATTCCCATGAACAAACCTCTCATCGCCGCCCTCGTCCTCGTCGGCATCGCCGCCGCCTTCCTCCTCACCACCACCCACGCCGATCCCCTCAAGCCCGGCACCGACGCCCCCAACCTCTCCTGCCCGGACCAGGACGGCACCGAGGTCAACCTCGCCGACGTCTGGAAAAAAGGCCTCGTCCTCGTCTACTTCTACCCCAAAGCCGATACCCCCGGCTGCACCAAACAAGCCTGCTCGCTCCGCGACCAATGGGCCGACGTGCAAGCCAAGGGCGTCACCGTCCTCGGCGTCAGCATGGACAAACCCGCCTCCCAGAAGGCCTTCAAAGACAAATACAAACTCCCCTTCACGCTCCTCGCCGACTCAGAAGGCAAGGTCGTCAAAGCCTTCGGCGTCCCCACCATGCGCATCGGCTTCCCCTCCCGTCAGTCCTTCCTCGTCAAAGATGGCAAAATCGTCTGGCACCAGCCCAAAGTCGACGCCGCTACCCACCTCGACGAGGTCCTCAAAGCCATCGCCGCTCTCCCCTCACCCGCCGCCCTCAAACCCTGATCGCCCCGCCGCCCGCTCACGCCATCAGTCCCCGCACCACTTTGCTGCCGGGCTTCGTCACGTTGCTCAATCGCAGCGGCACCCCCGCTAGCGGATAGGTCAGCCGCAGGTGGTCAAATCCCATCAGCGCCAGCACCGTCGCATGAAAATCATGCGGGCTCACCTTGTCCACCAGCGCCTCATACCCTAACTCATCCGTCGCCCCGTACGAGGTCCCCGCACGGACTCCTCCTCCCGCCATCCAGATCGTGAACGCACTCGGGTTGTGATCCCGTCCCACAAACGCCATCTCCTGCCCGTTCCGGTTCTCGCGCATCGGCGTCCGCCCGAACTCCCCACCCCAGATCACAAGGGTGTCCTCGAGCAGCCCCAGCCGCCGCAGATCCGTCAGCAAGGCCGCACACGCCTGGTCCACACTCTGACACTTGTTCTTGAATCCATGGTTCAGCGCTTCCTCCTTCCCGGCCCCGTGACTGTCCCAGCCCCAGTCGAATAGCTGAATAAACCGCACGCCGCGCTCCGCCAGCCGCCGCGCCAGCAGGCAGTTGTTCGCAAACGACTCCCGCCCCGGCTGCGTCCCGTACAGCTCATGCACCTCTTTCGGTTCCTTGCTCAGATCAAACGCGTCCGTCGCCGCCACCTGCATCCGGAATGCCATCTCGTACTGCGCCATCCGTGTCAGGGTCTCCGGATCCCCCGTCTCCTCAGCCGTCCGCGCATTAAGCTCCGCTAACGCATCAAGGCTCCGCCGCCTCATCCCTCGATCAATCCCCGGCGGGTCCTTCAGAAACAACACCGGCTCGCCCGACGACCGGCACTGCACGCCCTGATAAACTCCCGGCAGATACCCCGATCCCCAAACGCTCTTCCCCGCATCCGGATTCTTGCCCCCGCTCGTCAGCACAATGAACCCCGGAAGATTGTCGTTCTCCGATCCCAGCCCATACGTCGACCACGCCCCGAAACTCGCCGCCCCAGGCGTCGCCGTCCCCGTATGCATCACCAGCTGCGCCGGCCCGTGATTGAACTGGTCCGTGTACATCGACTTCACAATGCACAACTCATCCGCCACCGTCGCCAGATGCGGCAGACGGTCGCTCAGCCACTGCCCGCTCTGACCATACTGCCTGAACGGATACTGCCCGCCTAGCATCTTCGGCACACCCTGAATGAACGCAAACTGCTTCCCCGCCAGAAACGACGCCGGACAATCCCGCCCGTCCAACCGGCTCAGCTCCGGCTTGTAGTCAAAGAGCTCCAGCTGGCTCGGACTCCCCGCCATGTGCAGATAAATCACCCGCTTCGCCCGCGCCGGAAAATGAGGAGCCGCCACCCGCAATGGCCGCGCCGGATCCTTCGCCGCCACCGCCGCTCCCGCCCGCTCTCCTAGCCACATCCCCGCCAGCCCGACAGAACACCCGCGCAGGAAATGCCGCCGGGTCGGTGTGAATAGCAAATCTCGTGTGTTCATCGGTTCAGCGCAAAATCAGTGTTCAGCAGCGTGTTCATCACCAGCGTCAGCGCCGCCGTCTCCGCATCTCCACCCAGCAGCTTCGCCTGCCCCGCATCCGCTCCATACTCCACCACCGCCGCATCATACAGCTTCCCTAGCGTCTCCACCGTTTCCGCACGCGCCTCCTCCAGCGTGATCAGCCGCAACGCCCTCGCCACCCGCTCCCGCGCCGTCCCTCCCTCCTTCGCCGCGCGCTTCGCCAGCGCCACCGCCATCTCCACATACGCCGGATCATTCAGCGTCACCAGCGCCTGCAGCGGCGTGTTCGTCGGCATCCGCCGCGCCGTGCACAAATCCCGCGACGGCGCATCAAAACTCAGAAACCCGGGATACCCGCTCGTCCGCTTCACATACGTGTACACCGCCCTCCGATACCGGTCCTCTCCCTCCGACGTCCTCCACGCATCGCCACTGTACACCGTGCTCCATACCCCGTCCGGTTGCGGCGGATAAACCGGCGGCCCGTACTGCTTCGCCGACAGCAACCCCGACAACGCCAGCGCCTGATCCCTCACCATCTCCGCCGTCAATCGCTGACGCGGCCCCCGCGACCAGAACACATTCCGCGGATCCCCCGCCACCACCTCCGCCCTCACCCGCGACGTCTGCCCGTACGTGCTGCTCAGCACCATCTCCCGCAGCATCCGCTTCAGCGACCACCCATGCACCTTCACCAGTCTCACCGCCAGATGGTCCAGCAGCGCCTGATCCACCGGCAGCGACCCGCTCGACCCGAAATCCTCCTCCGTCTCCACAATCCCCCGCCCGAACAACGCCGCCCACAACCGGTTCGCCATCACCCTGGCCGTCAGCGGATTCGCCTCGCTCACCAGCCACTTCGCCATATCCAGCCGCGTCTGCCGTCCAACCTTCGCCTCGCCCCCGAACACCCCAGGTATCCCCGGCTCGGTCCTCTCCCCCTTCGTCAGCCGATTGCCCCGCAGGTAAAGTCTCGTGTCCCGCGGCGCATCCACCCGTTCGCTCAGCACCGGCACCGACGTGCCCCCAGCCTTCCGGTACTCTCCTCGCTCCTTCTCTAACGCCGCCAGCAGTTCCCCCCGTCCACCCTCCGGCACCACCGCCGTCGTCCCCTCAAACGAAAACCGCCGCGTCGGCGTCCCCTGAAACCCGGAATTCACCGGAGCCCCGTGCTTCATCACCACCTCCACCGTCGCACCCGCCGGCACCGGACCCGCTAGCACAAACACACACCACCTCGGCCCCTCCAGCACCGGATACCCGCCGAATCCCGCACGCTCCCCGCCACGCGCCAGCGCCAGCGGATCAAACGGCCCCGTCAACTGATCCGCCACCACCTCCCGGATCCCCATCGGCGCCTTCTTCCCGTCCGCACCCACCACCGACACCTTGAAATCCGTCACCATGCACCCTCGCTCCGGCCAGTCCTTCGGCTCGTCCGACTCCGGCCTCACCCGCATCCGAATCGCCGTCATCCCCTCCACCCCACTCAGCGAAACCGTATACGCCACCCCCACCGGCATCGTCCCCGACGCCACCACTTCCCCGCCATCCCTAACCGTCAGCACCCCGCCACTCGCCACCGCCGCAGTCACCCCGATCCCCCGCCACGGCTCCGCCGCCAGCACCGCCGCACGGCCCGATTCCCCGATCCGCTCCCGCAATCGCCCCATCTCCCCGTACGCCCGCGCCGCACGCTCCGCCACCGCCGCATCCCCAACCCACGCAAACCTCGGCCAGTCATCATTCTGATCGCAATCCTCCGTCGAATCGAAGAACGCCTTGAATTGATAGTAATCAGTGTGCGGATACGGATCGTACGGATGCGAGTGACACTGCACACAGCCAAACGTCGTCGCCTGCCACACCGTCCACGTCGTGTTCACCCGGTCATGCACCGCCGTTGTCCGCCATTCCTCATCATCCGTCCCGCCCTCCGAATTGTTCTGCGTGTTCCGGTGAAACGCCGTCGCCAGCAGGTCGTCCGCCGTCGCATTTTCTAGCAAATCCCCCGCCAGCTGCCGGACCGTGAACTCACTGAACGGCATGTCCGCATTGAACGCCCGGATCACCCAGTCGCGCCACGGCCAGATCTCCCGGTACGGATCCTTCTCAAACCCATACGTGTCCGCATAACGCGCCAGATCCAGCCACAGACTCGCCCAGCGCTCACCATACGACGGCGACGCCAGCAACCGATCCACCACCCGCCCGCGCCGCTCCACCTCACTCCCCCTATCCCCCGAAAACGCCGCCCATTCCTCCAGCGACGGCGGCAACCCTGTCAGATCCAGACTCACCCGCCTCAGCCACTCCGCATCCCCAGCCGCACCCGCCGGCCCCATCCCCGCCGCCTCCTGCCTCGCCAGCACAAAGGCATCCATCGGCTCCCGCACCCAATCCCCACGCTTCACCACCGGAACCTCCGGATCCACCGGCCGCACCACCGACCAATGCTCACTCCACGGCGCTCCCTCCGCAATCCACTGCCGCAACAACGCCACCTCCGCCGCCCCCAATCGCGGCCCGTGCTCAGGCTTCGGCATCAACTCATCCTCATCATCCGTCGTCACCCGCCTCATCATCTCCGATTCCTCCGGCCGCCCCGGCACAATCGTCCGCTTCCCCGACTTTCCAGCCGCCAGCGCCTTCTCACGATACACAAACGACACGCCGCCCGCCGCCTTCACCCCGCCATGGCACGCCGTGCAATGCGTCGTCAGCACCGGCCGGATGTCCCGGTTGAACTCAACCGCCGCCCCCGCCGTCACCGCCGGGATCAGAAAAATCAACGTTGCTCTGCTCATGGATTCCACCCTCTCCATACGCACGCCACCACCCCATTCTCTTCACCCCACCACAAAATCTGCTCAGCGCCCTCTCACCGCGCCGCCGCCCGCTCCCGCCCCCGCCGGAACAGCAACCCGCTCTTCGGACTGAACACCAGCGCCAGCAGAAACACCGCGCCCAGCAATGCCGTAATCGCCGCCCCAGCCGTCAGATTCGTCACGTGCGCAATCACCATCCCCCCAGCCGCACACACCGCCCCCAGCACGCCTCCCCACCAGAACATCGCCCGCGTGCTGTTCGTCAGCAGAAACACCGTCGCCCCAGGCGCGACCACCAACCCCAGCGACAGCATGCATCCCACCGCCCGCAGCGCCGACACCATCACCAGCACCAGCAGCGTCATGATCAGATACTGCACCGCCCTCACCGGCACGCCCTGCGCCGCCGCCACCGACGGCTCAAACAAAGTCACCAGAAACGTCCGCTGCAGCGCCGTGCACAACCCCAGCGTCACCATCCCCACCCCGAACGCCACCCACACATCCGACGCATCCAGCATCAGCAGATCCCCAAACAGATAATCCTCCAGCTTCACCTGACTCTTCACCTCCCCGGGTATGTAATTGAAAAGAATCAGCCCGGCCGCAAACGCCACCGTGAAAATCACCCCCAGCGAGGTCCCCTGATCCAATCGCGACACCCGCGACACCGCCAGCGACGCCAGCACCACAATCAGCGCCGCAAACAACGCCCCCAGAAACGAACTCCAACCCGTCAGCTTCCCCGCCACCATCACCCCTAGCACAATCCCCGGCAGCAGCGCGTGCGACAGCGACCCCGCCACCAGCGCTCCCCTCCTCAGCACCACATACGCACTGAAACACCCGTTCGTAAAACCGATGATCAGCGCCGCCAGCAGCGACCTCGCCAGCGATGGCACACTCAGCAAATCATGAATCCACGCAGGCATCTCTTTTAGGCGGGCCTCGCCCGGTAAGCCGCTTCCAATGCAGCCGGTTTAAACGCTTCCGCCACCGTCCCGAACGCCACCGTCCGCCGGTTCAAGATCAGCACTTCGTCAAACAACGCCGGCACCGTGTTCAGATCATGATGCGACGCAATCACCAGCCGCCCCTCGCCCGCCAGCCGCCGCAGCAATCCTGACAAATTGTCCTGTGCCGGTCGGTCCAGCCCCGTGAACGGTTCGTCCAGCAGCAGCACATGCGCCTCCGACGCAATCGCCCGCGCAATGAACGCCCGCTGCTGCTGCCCGCCTGACAACTCACTGATCTGCCGCTTCTCCAATCCCCCCAGATTCATCACCTCCATCGCCCTCTCCACCTGCTCGTCATCCACCGCACGCCACCGCCGCCACCATCCCAGCTGGCTGTAACGACCCATCTCCACCAGCCCCCGCACCGTCACCGGAAAACTCCAGTCCACTTCCTCCCGCTGCGGCAGATACGAAAACTCCCGGTGCCACCGCCGCACTCCCGTCCCGCGCCACCGAATCGTCCCCGCACTCCGCGGCACCAGCCCCGCAATCGCCTTCAGCAGCGTACTCTTCCCCGCCCCGTTAGGACCCACCAGCGCCACGCAATTCCCGCACGAGGTCGCAAACCCCGCATCCTCGAGCGCCACATGCCCGCGGTACCGCACCGTCACGCCGCTCACCTCCAGCTCATGGTGGTGCGCACAATGCCCGCAATGCGTCTCACCACTCATTCCACCACGCCTTTCCCCCACGACACACTCACAATCTCCTCCACACGCCCGCCCGTTCCCCACACGTTCACCGTCTGCGCCGCCAGGCCGTCCGGCTCAATCGTCACCTCCGCCACCGTGTCCGGCGTCCCCTCCGGCCACTCCACCACCACCTGAAATTCCACCCGGCCACCTTCCATCGGCACCGCCAACCGTTCCTCAAACTCCCGCTCGTCTCCCCCGCCCGACCACTCCCGCAACACCACCCCGCCATCCCGCAGCGACACCACTCGCGGCCCGTGCACACACCTCACCCTAACCGACGCCTCCACCCGACCCGCCGCCACTTCCTCGTGCACCGCAGCCACCACCGGCACACCCGTCCCCGTCGCCCGCCACACCAGCGGAGCCACCACTCCCATGCCCAACCCAAGGCAGAGCAGAAAATTCAAAAGCGGAAAGCCGCGCATCGCCCCAATTCCACTCCGCTCAGGGTTTCAATGCCGCCGTGATCGTCCGCACGTTGTGCGCAAACGCCGCCTCGAACGTCGCCAGCGGCCCCGTCCCATTCCCGTCCGCCACCAGCTCGCCCCCAATTTTAACCCCCGTCTCCTTCGCCAGTTGCGCCAAGTACTTGCTGTTCACTCCCTGCTCCGGAAACACCGCGCCCACCCCCTGCGACCGAATCACCTCCACCGCCTTCAGCAACTCCGGCGACGTCGGAGCCACATTGTGATTCAACCCCTGCACCGGCACCATCCGGAACCCGTACTCCTTCGCAAAATAACTCAACGCCAGATGCGCCGTCGCCAGCTTCCGTTGCTTCGCCGGAATCACACTGAACTCCGCCTTCGCCCACTTCTTCAACCCGCCCAGGCGCGCACTGAACGCCGCCGCATTCGCCTTGTACACACTCTTCCCCTCCGGATCCACATCCCCAAACGCATCCGCCACCACCCGCGCCGCCCGCTGCATGTTGTCAATGCTGTTCCACCAGTGCGGATCAATCGCCCCCTGCGCATGCGCCGGACAGCACATGAACAACGCCCCATCCCCACCCTCGATCTTCAACGACGGGATCGGCTTCCCAACCTCCACAATCCGCTGCCCGCCCGTCAGATTGCTCGCCAGCTTATCAAGGTAATTCTCCATGTGCTTCCCCGCCGCCAGCACCACCTTCACCGTCCCCAGCTTCTTCACATCCGCCGTCGTCGGCGCAAAATGATGAATGTCCCCTCCCTCAGGCACCAGCGCCGTCACCTTCACCCGATCACCCCCCACCTGCCGCGCCACGTCCGTCAGCACTGGATGCAAGGTCGCCGCCTCAAACACCGCCCCACCCCCAGCCGCCACCGCCCCAACTCGACACACCACCCCCAGCAATACAGAAATTAAAATCCGGCGTTTCATGGTTGATGCAAAATGATTGCAGGAATCCCCCGCGTCAACCGCAGCCTCGCGACATTCTCATCCCAGCGCGCTTCTCCCCCACCCCGACGCCCGCAACCACCCCGGCCCCCCACCGTAGAAAGGGCGTCCCGCCCTTTTCCTCCACTCCCCACCGCCCTTCTTCGGCATACGCAACCCAACGAGGACCGACCTCCCTGCCATGCCCTCCCCTCCGCGCTCACTGGCCAACGGTCTCCTCATGCCGCCGATGCCCGCACCAGCACAACAGAGTGTAAGCGGCGTCCCGCCGCTTACCTCCGAACCAGCCCCCACCCTCACTCCCCAAGCACCCTTGACCAAAGCCATACAACCCACGAAGACCCGTTCGAAACCCTGAAACAAGATTCTATTCATTCTCCGGAAACCGTTGGACGAATGGCGGAAAAGTCAAAATCCGGCCTGTCAAATTTAGTCATAAAAGGGGGCTTCGAGGTGTCATAGTCACAAAATGCCTTAGGCTGCCCCAATAACTCTCTAATCTGACGAACCAAAGCGACTCCTTCTGCAGTGAACATTTCTTCCGGTTTCTCAGTAGGTTGGAGCCAGAACCATCGCCCGTCATGCAAGAACTCACGCTTGTAGCCGGGGAGTTTTTCCAAAATGGGTTTCCCGAAAAACTCGATGTATTCCGGTCCGAAAACATTGATCCAAAAAACCCCAGTCAAACACTCGATGCCTGAAATGCGTTGAGGCGGAATTGCTAATCTCCCTACACTCCCCAGGTTTTTCCTTGGATCATCCAGGGAAACGCATTCGGTATTGCCACCGCCAATACCTGCCCCTATGTAGGCGCTCTCGGTCAACTCAGGCAAGATTCCGACAAGTCTTTCAAAGGACTCAAGATGCGGGAGCACTTTCGAATAATCCCATTCGCCTGAAAACCCATGTCGCCATGTCCTGTAGGACTTCGCCGCGTAATAAGTAATCATTCCTGCTCTACCTTTAGGGCATTTGAAGATGACATCTTCGCTGTGAGTCGCATAAATCGGCCTCAATTGTTCATGAAGCATTTTTTTATCCAGCCTTTCTCGAATCGGTTCAAAAAAGCCAAATCGATCCGGGCTCAGGATAGGTGCAACCTCTTCGAGGGTCTCCAAAAATCGCGTGACCGCTTCCAGCGATGCCATGGAGCGCGTTGTTTGGGCAACAAGGTGGATTAGTAGGTTATTCACAGGCATCCCACAAATTTGCAGCAGATTTGAATCAGCGAGTTCGTTAATTCGACGATGACCACGCGGCGGAATCATGTTGAATTGGTGGTGTTAAGCAACACAACCCAGCAATGCCCTCCCCGCCCGGCCAGCCCGCCACCACATCAACGCGCTCGCCCAACTCCTCAAGTGTATTCCGCGCTCCATCGTCAACGCAGCTGCCATCGAGCACGGCGTCGAAATCAAACCGAACGAAGACCACCCCGCCCTGCCCCGCACTCCGGTAGGCGCTCATCAGCCAGCGGTCGCCACATGCCCAAGCCACAGCCCACCATGCCACCCCGCTCACGACGGCATCAGTTCCGGCGACCCCTGCTCTCTGCAGTCACTCCGGCACGACCCCGGTTGCCACCGCTATGATGTCCCTGTCTGAAGGCGGATCGTTGCGGTTGTGCGGCCAGAAGACCATGCTGTCCATAATCCACAAGATTTGGCTCATGTCCTCAGGCTTGGGTTTGGGAGGATGGACCGGGCGCAGCGCTCCCGGCCACCTCGCGTTGACCCGGTTTATCCCTTCGATGATGGCGTCGACTTCCTCGGAGGTGTTTTCGATTACTTCCGAAGGATAATAGTGATCTGCGTCTATGTGATGATAATGAGAGTTTGCGCGAATAGGGAATTCTATGCTTCCCTCAGCAAGACCCCTGAAAGCATAACTGAGGCCGCGCAATTTTTATTCTGTAAAAGTTTCGGCTAGGCGCAGGGTGGCTCTATGGAGTTCATGTTGAGGTAGATTTTTCCGGTGAGCCATTCGTTGCTCAATTCGCAAAGGAGTGC
>JAIXVE010000330.1 GCA_027483175.1 Verrucomicrobiaceae bacterium
AACGCCTATTCCGTGCCGACCGCCGGGGCGGGGGTGAGCGTGAAGACAGGACGGTGCGTTGGAGTCACATAAAGCATGGCTGACAGAGCAACCCCGGCGGTTGGCACCAGCGCCTTGTTGAACAAAGCCGCTACGCGGCAAGGTCGTTCGGGGGGGCGTGGAGTTGATGGATGCGCGAGCATTTTCGGTGGCCTTGATCGCCTCTGACTTAGCAGGTTCCGGGTCTATGTTCAACTCTCATTCTTCCCGTCGCCGGCTGCGCGCAGCCGTATCTTCAACTTCCACTCCAGCGTCTTCGTGCGCTGATTCTGCCGGGATCCAGCCTCCGCCCGCGAAGGCTCCCTCGCGAGCTGCTTCAGCGGCGCCGATGCGCAGCGGAAAGATGTATCCCGACCCGCTGCATTACGATCATCTCTGGCCATCGATGCAGCGCTTTGCCCAGTTTCTGGCACTGCGTTACGACTCGCTGCGCACGCGCCACAGTTACTACCGCCAGTTGAGGCTGCTCTGTGAGCACTTCGGGTGTGCTGATCCCGCCCTCCTGACAGAGGATCAGCTGCGGGCATACCTTCTCCATGTGAAGACAGTGCGCCTGTGGAAGCCGAAGACAATGCGTCAGGCGCTGGCCACAGCGCATGCGTTCTTCTCCGAGATGCTGGACCTCGGCCGCTGGCGTGTGTTTGACGAGGTAAAGACGAAGGATCCTGACTCGCTGCCGCCTGTCCTGACCCGTGAACAGGTGCGGGCGCTGCTCCAAAGCATCCGCCTGCGCCGCTATCGCACCCCGCTAAAGCTCATCTACTGCTGCGGGCTGCGCCTGTCCGAGTGCCTCAATCTGACCATCCACGACATTCTCGGCAGCGAACATAAGCTTCGCATCCGCGCGGGCAAAGGCGGCAAAGATCGGGTAATCCCGCTGCCCGCTGCCATGCTCAGGGATCTGCGCGACTACTACCGCTTCCACAGGCATCCGCTGCTGATCTTTCCGAATGCGGGTCGCGGCGACAACACGCCAGGAGCTCTCGCCCGACGCATGCATGCCGCCACCAGCACCATGCCGCATAACTCTTTGCAGCGCCTGCTCGTCCTCGCCCGCAGAGAGCTCAACCTCCCCGATGCCACACCACACACACTGCGGCATTCCTTCGCCACGCATCTGATCGAAGGCGGTGCCAGTCTGCATACCGTGCAGCACCTGCTCGGCCACACATATCTGAACTCCACCGAGATCTACCTCCACCTCACTCACCACAGCGAGCAGCAGGCCCTTCGGCTCATGGAAGAACTGTGCGCAGACCTGCCGCGATAACTGCACCTCCGTCCAGCAGGGAGAATGCCCACAGTCATCGAGGCACTGCGTCGATTCATTCCCGCCTATCTGAGCACGAGTCCCGTGCTCAGTGGCGTGCAGCACCGTGCCCTGTGGGCATTGCAGAACTGCCGGACCGCCGTGATGGGCGGGCATGTGCACGGCTGCAGGGAATGCGTCGGAGAGCGACACTACGCGTTTCACAGCTGCCACCACAAATGCTGTCCACAGTGCGGACGTGCCGCCACTGCCGAGTGGGTTCGGCGCGAGCAGAGCAAGCTCATCCCGGCACCCTACTTCATGGTTACGTTCACGCTTCCGGCAGAGCTGCGGGACCTGTTCTTCGGCAAGGATGCCAAAGCTGCCTACGACGCCTTCTTCCACGCCTGCGCCGCCGCCTTGAGCCGGAACCTGGCGAACAGGAAGTGGCTGGGCGCAGTCAGCAGCGGATTCACGATGGTCCTGCACACATGGAACCAGAAGATGCTCTTCCATCCTCATCTGCACTGCATTGTTCCAGCAGCCGGACTTGATGCCGAAGGCCGGTACGTGTCCGTCAGATCGGCCGACTACCTCATGCCTCCCGATCCCCTGAAGAAGGCCCTCAGGCATCATTTCGGAGCGCAGATGAAGGCCCTCGGCCTGACCTGTGATCCGTCCGTCTGGCGCAGAAAATGGGGCATCAACGTGCAGGCCTTCGGCTCTGGTGCGAACGCCGTCAAATACCTCGGACGCTACATCCACCGCAGCGTGATTGGCGACAGCCGCGTTCTGTCCGTCACAGAAAGCCACGTCACCTTCCGTTATCTCGACCGCACCGATCGGGCCAGACCGGTGGACCGTATCCTGACGCTCGATGGAGTCGAGTTCGTCAGAAGATACCTCCGCCACGTTCAGCCCGCGAAGCTCCGTGCTGTGCGCTACTATGGCTACCACCACCCCGCCGCGAAGAAGACGCGGCTGCGCGTGCAGCAATGGAGTGACCGGAGTCCTGCAAACCCCGCACCCAGTGAACCCGCTCCCGCCACAAACGATGGACCAGGCACCGTGAAGCGGGAACACCTCTGCCCGTGCTGCCAGCAGCCCATGGTGATCATCGGCCGAATCCAGCCAGGCTGGAAACGCAGAGCCCTGTGCCAGTCGATGAACGGCCGCGCTCCGCCCCATCAATCGACCCGCGCGGCCCCGGATGCCGCGCGACAGGCAGTCGAAAGGCGGCCACATCGGAGTGAGAGAGGCGACAGTGGCAACCGAATCAAGGGAGCATCCCTATCATGAAACGATCACTCCTTGAAGCCAACGGCAATCGCGCCGCTGAGAGTCCACGCCCGCGCCGCACCCAAATGAGCAAAATGTGTTCCCATCGTCAGCGGAACAGCTGCGCAGCGACCATCGCAGCCCCGCCGCGCGCCCATCAAGACCCTGCGAAACGCCTGAAATCACCGCTCAATAGGCAATCAGGGCACACGCGCCAAACACAAAGCGCATAGATCGTCCCGGGTGCTATTGCCGGGCTTGTTCAACCACAGGGGCATTGGCTGGCTCGTTCCTCGCAGCCATGCACCCTTGAATGTTCGCCTTCTTGGTTGGTCGTGGAGGTGATACTCATCGGGGTTTGGTGGCCTCTGCGAGTCCGATTCTAGATGCCGGCTGGCCCTGCCGCAGTTCCGAAATGCTGCCCTGGCCGCTGGCATCCAAATCGATATGAATGTGTAAACTCTCATCAATCACCACGGCTACTGAAGTCGCGGCATCAGAGGAGTGGCGTCGATACTCAAACTCGCCTCGCTGCTGGTAATCGTAGAGACGCTCGGCAAGCTCGTGTGTGAAATCCTCTGACTTCACAGGAAGTGACCGAAAGATGCAGTCTCCCATCTCAACGCCCGTCGCCGTATCCGCAGCATTGGGGGCAAGAAGCAGGAAGCCGATGTGCC
This sequence comes from Verrucomicrobiaceae bacterium, assembly GCA_027483175.1. Lineage (GTDB taxonomy): Bacteria > Verrucomicrobiota > Verrucomicrobiia > Verrucomicrobiales > V1-33 > V1-33. Next base: position 3,244 of record JAIXVE010000330.1, read on the forward strand.
GACTGTCTTCGGTTTTGATGGCGATGGCGAGCGACATGGCATTAAGGCGAACGTCCAAGATGAGCCACGGAGGTAGATGGCACGACTTTCTGCGCAGCAGAAATCGTGACATCTACCGGAGTTGGCTCCATCGCGTTGTTAGGCTCAGTTTTCATTTTCGGCGGGGGGATGAAATTTATTCGCTTCGAAACGAGATGACCACAGACATTTCTGCCCTATCTACCGAGACCTCGTCGAAATGATAATGCGCGCCCTCAGACTGCCTCTCTGCGAGATCTATGCATAGCGACGCAATATAGATCAGTGCTTCCCGATTTGCGAAGATAGTAACTTCACCTCCATTCCCGCCAGTTCTGGCGATCTCGATCCGCTGCCGAGCAGGACCAGATACTTCGCCGATCTGTTCGAGGGCCGCCGATATTTCGGAGAGATTCATGGTTTTCTGCCTAACAGTTTATTATTTCACTATATCTGGTGGAATATCCATTTGCAACCGGGGCGTTCGGCCTGGTGTCCCTTTCTTTCAACTGCCTGAAATTCAATGGATATGACTGCTTTTCCCTCTCAATATCCGAACCAACAGAATCGGCAAGGACTTTCCCCGGTGATTTAGCTTTCCTGATGATCAAGGCGGAGCCGATACCGGAGCCCATCATAATCTTAGCTGCCTATCCGCCACACCTGCGGCTGTCCCGCATTCCATGCGTGCGTTCACAGTTCAAGGCGAGAGTCCCGCCCGGAATATCGACGAAGGATTGGCAAGAATGGAGGCACTCGGCGCTGTGGCCGACGAGTGTGAGGCGGTGCGTCGGACCGTTGGTGTTCCCCTGACGTGGGCGGATCGTCAGCACATCGACCCCGTCCTCCAGCAGATGCGTGGCAAATGAATGGCGCAGGCAGTGAATCCCGCCCCGGATAGGCAATTCCGCCCGCTGCCGCGCCCGCAGAAGATCATGTGCGCTGAGCCATCCACCATCGGCCGGTCCCGCAGCCTTGGAGCCGGAAAAAGCCACGGCCCCGGCGGGCTGAGGTGGGCCCCGGAATCTGGACCAGGAGCTAAGCTATGATCGAGAGGCGGGTTACGGGGCGTAAATCCCGCCGAATCACCCCACCATCCAACCATTCATGAAAGCAAAACGCAGAA
>JAIXVE010000217.1 GCA_027483175.1 Verrucomicrobiaceae bacterium
CGGGCTGGTACGGAGGGAGCTGGCAGGCGCACTCCGTGCGCAGGGAGAGCTGTGATTCTCCCAGCAGTCCAGAGCCTGCGGCTGGCTGGTTCGGAGGGCGGGCAATGAGGTCAGAGGCGGGATGGCTGGGGCGCTTTGTTTGGTGGGTTAGTGGGTTTCGAGCCATGATTTGATGGTATCGGCGAGGCGGCGGCTGATGCCTGGGACGGAGGCCAGGGTGTCTGGGGTGAGGCGGCGGATTCTGGTGACGGAGCCGAAGCGGGCGAGGAGGGCGCGTTTACGGGCTTCGGAGATGCCGGGGATGTCGTCGAGGAGGCTTTCGCCGACGCGGCGTTTCATGAGGAGCTGGTGGTAGCCATTGGCCCAGCGGTGGGCTTCGTCGCGGATGCGCTGGAGGAGTCGGAGGGCTCCGGAGGTGTGAGGGAGGATGAGGGGATCGGGGGTGTCGGGGCGGAAGATTTCCTCGCGTTCTTTGGCTAGGCCGATGATGGGGAGGGAGTGGAGGCCGAGGCGCTGGAGTTCTTCGCAGGCGCTGGAGAGCTGGCCTTTGCCGCCGTCGACGATGACGAGGTCGGGGAGACGGACGAAGGGGTGGAGTGGTTGGGAGGGAGGGGAGGATTCGAGACGGCGGAGGGCTTCGAGGGGGGATTCCTGGGAGGCGTCGGCCTGGTCTGTGCCGAGGGCGTGGCGGCCTTCGAGGAGGATCCGCTGGTAGCGGCGGCGGACGACTTCGGCCATGGAGGCGAAGTCGTTCTGGGTGCTGACGGAGCGGATGCGGTAGCGGCGGTAGGCGGCGGTGTCTGCGGATCCGTTGGTGAAGCGGACCATGCTGGCGACGATGTGGTTGGCGGAGATGTTGGAGATGTCGAAGCATTCCATGGCGAGGGGGATGCGTTCGAGGCCGAGGATGTCGGCGAGTTCCCTGACATCTTCCATGGGGTCGATGTTGGGGCCGGTGATGCCGCGTTGTCTGGTGAAACGGCGTGCGGGCTGGAGGGTTTTGCGGAAGTCGGCGAGCATGTCGCGGAGGTCGGCGGCGCGTTCGAAGTCGAGTTCTGCGGCGGCGGCCATCATTTCGGCTTCGATCTCCTTGAGGTGGTCGCGGGCTTTGCCTTCGAGGAACGAGCAGGCTTCGTTGACGCGGGCGAGGTATTCGGGGCGGGTGATGCGGCCGATGCAGGGGGCGGAGCAATTACGGATGAGGTCATTGTGGCAATGGCGGTAGTCGTTTTCGCCAGGGGTGACGGGTCGGCAGGAGCGGAGGCCGAATTGTTTCTGCATCCATGTGAGGGTGGCGCGGAGACTGCCGCTGTGGGCGAAGGGGCCGAAGTAGCGGGCGCCGTCGTCTTTGCGGGTTCTGGTGAGGTGGAAGCGCGGCCATGGTTCCTCGGGGTGGACCTTGAGGAGGAGGAAGCGTTTATCGTCGCGGAAGGAGATGTTATAGCGGGGCCGGTATTCCTTGATGAGACGGCCTTCGAGGAGGAGGGCTTCGGGTTCGTTGCGGACCGTGTGGAATTCGAAGTCCCAGATGCTGTTGATGAGGGCGCGGGTTTTGAGGTCGGCGAGGCGGGTGCGGGAGGGTTGGAAGTAGTTGCTGAGACGGCGGCGGAGGTCGCGGGCTTTGCCGACGTAGATGATGCGGTTGAGGCGGTCGCGCATGAGGTAGACGCCTGGTTGGTGGGGGACGTCGTGGAGTCGGGCGACGAAATCAGGTTTTTCGCGCATGGGTCAGCGGGTGGCGGGGACGGAGAGTTGTTCCGAGGTGGCGGAGTTGGCGAGGATGAGTGCGGAGGGGAGGATGGCGGCGATGCGGACGGGGATGCCACCGGCGTCGAATTGGTCGCCTGAGTGGAGGGAGAGAGGATCCGGGTGGTTGCCGATGCGGATGGTGGCGGACCATTCGGGGGATTGGACGAGACAGCCGCGGACGGCGAGGAGACGGTTCGGGTTGTCGTCGCGGCGGAGCCTGACTTCGGAGAGGTCGGAGCGGTGGGTGGAGTTGGGGCGGAGCGGGACGAGACGATGGGTGATGGAGTCGATGATCCAGCCTGAGGTGCCGACTGGGTCGCCGGGGGAGAAGGTGAGGGGCTCCGGGGAATCGGCGAGGAGGAAGGAGGCTGAGGAATTGTCAGGAGCGACGCTGGAGAGGGCGAAGGGCCATGAGCGCGGGGAGATGGTGATGGAGGAGAACTGGGCGGCGGCGGCGGCTAGGGAGGAGGCGGGGAGACCGGGCCATGGAGGAGGGGCGGAGGCTGGTGTGGGCAGGGAATTGGCAGGGAGAGGAAGGGCGGCCTGACGGAGTGTGATGGCGAGGGCGTCGTGGCCGTTCTGATCGGCGTGGTCGGCGGCGGAGAGGGATTGGAGGTCGAGGGCGGTGGGGATTGCGCCGCGGAGGAGGAGGAGCGTGGCGGCGTCGTTGCGGCCGTGTTCTGCGGCGAACATGAGGGCGGAGCGGCCGTCGGAGGCGGGGGCGATGGGGTCAGCGCCGGCGTCGAGGAGGGCGGCGATGGCGGCGGTGTGGCCTTCGAGGGCGGCGATTTTGAGGGCGCGGTCGAGTTGGTTAGGGGCGATGGGGGCGAGGGCGGCGATGATGGGGGCGTGGCCGTGCTGGGCGGCGGTGGCGAGAGCGGACCAGCCGTCGGGGTCGAGCCATGAGGGGTCAGCGCCTGCGCGGATGAGGGCGGAGACTGCGTCGAGATCACCGGAGGCGGCGGCGGCGAGGAGGATGGGACCGCCTTTGGGGCCGGAGACGGCCGGGGCTGCGCCTTGATTGATGAGGAGCGTGACGAGGTGGCCGTGGCCTGCGGAGGAGGCGCGGGAGACGGCGGAGGTGCCGGAGGCGTCGGTGACGTCGGGTCGCATGCCTGCGGTGATGAAGTCGCGGAGGATGGATTCGCGGCCATCGGAGGCGGCGCGGAGGAAGTCGTCGACGGAGAAGGCGTAGCCTGAGTTGTGGAGGCGCAGACGTGCCTTGTCTGCGGGGTCGTTTCGGCAGCTTGGGGAGAAGGCGATGAGGAGCAGCAGCGCGGAGAGCGCGAGTCTGGGCATGGGAGTGGATTGATGGGCGGGGCGGGGCGGGTCGCAACAGGGGTGGCGGAAGGTGTTGCAATACGGGAGGTGGCGGGGACGTAGGGTGACGAGAGTGAAGAACGATCCAGCCATGAGAATGAATCATCCATCCCGTCGTGACGTGTTGAGAACAGCCGGGTGGCTGGCTGGTGTGGGGGTGGTTGAGGGTGCTGAGGAGAAGGGAGTTGGGGGTCGGGTGCCGTTGATGGTGTATGTGGGTACGTTCAGTTCGCCATTGAAGGACGTGTTGCCGACGCAGGTGGATTTGCCGCCGGGGAACGGGCGGGGGATTCATTTATTCCGAGCGGATGGGGAGACTGGGGCGCTGACGGCGGCTGGGGTGGTGGAGTCCGGGGTGAGTCCGAGTTGTCTGGTGGTGAGTGCGGACGGGAAGTTTCTGTATGCGGCGAACGAGACGGAGCGGCGCGGGGTGGGGAAGGTGGGGACGGTGAGTGCGTATGCGGTGAACGGGGCGGATGGCGGGTTGAAGTTGATCAATGAGGTGGAGTCGGGCGGGGCTGGGCCGACATATGTGAGCCTGCATCCGGGAGGACGGTTTTTGTTTGTGGCGAATTACTTTGGCGGGACGGTGGCGGTGCTGCCGGTGCTGGAGGATGGGCGGTTGGGTGCGGCGGTGTGTGTGCGGGAGGATGCGGGAGAGATTGGGCCGGCGAGGTCGGCGCATGCGCCTGCGGGGAGTTTTGCGTTCAGCGGGCATGATCGGACGCATGCGCACATGATTCGGGCGGATGCGGGAGGGAAGCATGTGCTGCACACGGATCTGGGGTTGGACCGGGTGTATGTGTGGCGGTTTGATGAGAAGAGCGGGGAGTTGACGCCGAGTGAGCCGGCGTTTGTGACATTGCCGCCGGGGGATGGGCCGCGGCATTTTGATTTTCATCCGGACGGGCGGCGGCTGTATGTGATTCAGGAGGAAGCGTCGACGATCACGGTGTTCGACTATGACGGGGAGAAGGGCGTGCTGGCGGAGCGGCAGACGATTTCGAGTTTGCCGCCTGGGTATGCGGGGAGCAATTTCTGTTCGGGGATATTGGTGTCTGGGGATGGGCGGTTTGTGTATGC
>JAIXVE010000057.1 GCA_027483175.1 Verrucomicrobiaceae bacterium
AAAGGGCTCATCGGGATGCTCCTCCATCCGGTCATCCTCTGCATCATCATCGCCTTCATCCTCGTCGGCATCGGTGACCAGTACCCTTTCTCCCCCTTCCCCATGTACAGCCGCATCGACGGCAAAGCAGAGGTCCTCTACGTCACTAACGAAAAAGACGAACCCATGCCGCTCTCCAAAATGTTCGGCAACGGTTCCGCCCAGCTCAAGAAACGCTTCGAATCCAACCTCTTCGACGTCGCCAAAACCAAAGACTGGTGGAAAACCACCGAACCTCAGCGCCAGGAGGCCGCCGACCGCTTCCTCGCCCGCGAAATCGAAAAACTCGACGCCTCCAAACGCGCCAAATACCCCGCCTCCTCCCTCAAGGTCTGGCTCATCAGCGTCACCATGGACGGCTCCAACTTCAATAAAGAGCACGTCTTCATGGGCTCCAAACCCCTCACCACTCCCGCCCCGTGAACAAACTCCGCGAATTCCTCAAGGTCCGCCCCATGGCCTGGAACGCCGACGAAACCTTCGTCATGCGCTTCCTCTTCTCCCTCGTCCTCTACTTCATGGCCATCCACTGGGAACTCAGCCCCAGCTACGCCGCCGTCCCCAAACCCAACGGCTTCGCAAAAATCTTCCCCGTCGGATGGATGGCCGATCCCTCCCTCATCGGCTTCCTCAAACCCGTCGTCGGCCTCGGCCTCGCCGCCTACACCCTAGGCCTCGCCCCAGTCATCACGCTCTTCCCAGCCCTCCTCATCGGCGTCGGCACCGGTGCCCTCCGCAATTCCCAGGGCGACATCTCCCACCACAGCCAGCTCGCCATCATGGTCCTGCTCGCCCAATGGGTCGTCTACGCCAACCATGCCGTCCGCACCAGATCATGGACCAAAACCGATGAAGCCACCCACAGCCGCGCCGTCTGGTGGTCCATCATGATGATCGGCGCAGGCTACGTCGCCAGCGGCATCGTCAAACTCCACGCCACTCACGGCACATGGATCCATCGCGTCCCCGTCCTCGCCGTCCAGTCCATCAAGGCCAATCTCTCCGAATACTACTCCACCCTCGTCCAGCCTGAAGGCTTCAAAGTCACCGTCGTCCCCGACCTCATCGTCAGGTTCCCTAACCTCGCACGGCTCTTCTTCGGCTCCGGCCTCGTCCTCGAAATCCTCGGCTTCATGCTCCTCCTCAACCGCCCAGTCTGCCGCTGGTTCGGTCTCGCCCTCCTCATCATGCACGTCGGCATCGCTTTCCTCATGGAAATCGAATTCTGGAACCACATCTGGCTCCTCCTCATCTTCTGCATCAACATCGGCGACTGGCTCGGCCTCGCCAAAGCCAGCGCCGCCGGCCGCAGCGCCAAACGCAAACCACGCCTCAACAAGGCCTGACCCGCCGCTGCCCAAGGCACACAAACGCCTCGCCCGCCCCGCCCTCCACACTCAACGGATCCCCAGGCACCACCGCCCTCACAAACTCTCCCTGCCCGCAGCGGAACACGGTCACCAGTCCCGCTTCCTCGCCCCATCGCTCAAGGTCGTCAAAATTCACGTCCACCGTGACGTCACACTTCCCCGTCAGCCCGTACAGCGCACCCGCTCCCAACCGCTCGTGCCGCCAGTACCCGCGCACCGTCCCCCCAGGCCGCCGCCCGTAGATCTCCCCTCCGCTCCCGCCGTAATCCACCGTCAGCATCGCCCCGCCACGCCACCCCGGCACCCACCCGCGCAGCCACTCGCGCCAGCTCGTCAGCACTTCCACCCGCTGCCCCTCCGGCCACTCGCCGCCCAGCACCGCCGACTCCACTCCCTCAGGCATCGGCTCCAGCACCTCCGCAATCGCTCCACTCTCCAGCTCCTCCAGCCACACTTCCCGCCACTCCCCATCCTCCCGCTGCAGCAGGGTCGCCGGAAACGCATCCGCTAGCTCATTCGAAAAAATCAGCGCCTCCCCACCACACGCCGCCAGCGCTTCCTCCATCGTCCCGTGCCACCGCACCCGCCCGACCCCTAGCCGCTTCTCCTGCTCCCTTCGCAGGCCCGGCGACCGCTCCACCAGATGGCTCCGCAATCCCCACCGCCCTAGCCACCCCAGCGCCCCGCGCACGGTCTCATGCAGCGACCCATCCCCCGGCCCAATCTCAATCAGCGGCAGCTTCCTCCCAGCCTCCCGCCACTCGCGCCGCACCCACGCCGCCACCGCCCGTCCCAACCCGTCACTCAAGGTCGCACTCGTCGAAAAATCCCCACCCCGACCCACCGTCCGCACCGTCGCCGTGTAATACCCGCTCTCCGCATCATAAAGCGCCGCCTCCATCCAGTCCCGCCACGCCATCCGCCCGCCACGCTTCCTCAGCAGCCGGCGCAATGGCGTCACCGCACCCCCTTGCCTGCACGCTTCCCTAACGGCCGCCTCCCCACCGCCGTCACCCACTTCCCGCGCTTCACCGGCTCTCCAAACTCCAATCCAGCCCGCCGCCCCGACTCCAGACACTCCGCCGCCTGCGTCGCCAGAATCCCCGACACCATCACCACCCCTCCAGGCTTCACCGCCGCCGCAATCCGCTCGAACGAAATGGTCAGGACATCAAAAAAAATGTTCGCCGCCACCACATCATACTCACGCTCCGGCACCCACTTCGTCACGTCATCCTCCGTGAACTTCAGCCGCTTCAACCCATGCCGCCGCGCATTCCGGTTCGCCACCTTCACCGCCGCAGGATCAAAATCAAACCCATCCACCTCACTAGCCCCCAGCAGCGCCGCAGCGATCGCCAGAATCCCCGTCCCGCACCCCAGATCAAGCACGCTCCACGCCCGCCCCTGCGCCTCCTTCGCATAGTCCACCAGCAGTCGCAGACACGTGCTCGTCGTCGCATGATCCCCCGTCCCAAACGCCATCTCCCCCGGAATACACAGCACCACCCGATCCGGATGCGCTTCCCCCATCGCCGCCGCCGCTTCCTCCGTATGACACACAATCAACCGGTCCCGCACCCGCACCGGCTGCAGCGCCTCCGCCGACTTCGCCGCCCAGTTCACCGACTTCACCTCCCTAACCTGCCCCCCGAACTCCTTCCGGATCCGCTCCGCATCCGCCTTCTTCTCGCAATACACCTCCACCCGCACGGTCCGCCCCCCAGGCAGACTCGAAATCACCAACCCAGTCGCCAGCGGCCCGTGAAAACGCTCCACCCACGCATCCTCCCACTGCGCACCACTCAGCTTGGACCACACATGCATGCTCTTATATCTTGAATTCCGGAAATCCTAACGCCTCGACTCCGTCCGGTGCCCCGCCTCACGCGCCGGCAGATACCGCGGATCATACCGGTCCTTAGGACTGAACAGAAAACCCGGCCGCGCATTGATCACTTCATACTTCCGCGCCGCAAACACCGGCAGCTGCAGGTCCGCATTCGGATCATAACACCGCCGCCCCGTGAACGTCCCCCACACCCGGTACTCATAGTTGTGATCAAACCCGTGCGCCCGCCCGTCCCCGCTCGGCATCTCCGAAACCCGGTCCGGCGTCAGCACCCCGCGCCCCTCATCCATCACCACCAACTGCGCCGTCTCCCACGTCTGCCCAGGCTTCCTCAAATACCCCCAGTACCGGCACTTCTCCGTGAAATACCGCCGCCCCACATACCAGTCACCCCTCGGCTCACCCGCAATCGCCGCATTCCGCGCCTGCACCGCCGGCCCGTTGTCCACCGCTCCAGCCGCACCAGTCGTCGTACACGAAGGCAGCACCACCACCACAGCAGCACTCAGCATCAATAGCAGATATCTCTTCATAGTGTTCGTCTTTCAGGTTCCAGCCACCGTATCGGTAGCCATCTGTTTCTCAATCGCCTCCGCCGCCTTCGCTCCCTGCCGCATCGCACTGTGCATGTTCGGATAGCAGAACGCCCCCTGTCTCCCCGCCGTCCTTAGATTCGCAATCCCTCCCACCCAATCCATGATCCGCCGGAAATGAGGCTCAAACCCCAGCCGGAACACCGGATACCCATGCCGCGCATGAAACACATTCCACTCCACGATCTGATCCCGCCTCACAATGTTCTCCGCCTCCAGATCCGCCATGATCCGCTCCCGCACCTCCGGCGTCGCCTCCCACTTCTCATCCCCTTCCTCACACGTCGTCTCCACAATCAGCACACTGTGATCCTCAGGCGTCACCCGCAGCCCCGCATTCTTCGGCTCCCCGACCCGGTGAAACAACCGCTCCCGATAGTAAATGTACAACCCGTCAATGCACTTCGGCTTGTTCACTAGCAACCCATGCACCGTGATCGGCTTGTACTTCAGATGCCCGCAGCTCTCCACCACCTCCGCAGGCACCGCATCCCCACGCACACTCGCCACCAGCAGCGGCAGCGGCACCGTGTTGATCACATAATCACACTCATGCCGCTCCTCCACCCCATGCTCCACATCCCGCACCGTCACCGCCCTCACCCGCCCACCCTCAATCTCCACTCCGCTCACTTCCCTATTCAGCAGCACACGCCCACCACCAGCCCGCACCGTGTCCGCCAATCGCCGCGTCATCGTCTCCGCCCCAGTCCTCGAATAATGCAGGGTCTCCTCACTCAACGCACTCTCCACCGCCTTCACACTCCGATCCCGAATCCCCGCCTTGCCCAGCACTTTCTTGATCACATCCACCGCCGTCAGCCGCGGCATCTTCGTCGTGATGAACTTCGCATCCAGCTCAGTCGTCGGAAACCCCCAGTAACGATGCGTGAAATCCTTGAAGAAGAACTCATACAGCGGCCGCCCGTACAACTGAATCAACGCCTCCTCCGCATCCTTCGGAGCCCGCGGAAAAATCTTGTACCACAACTGCGTCCCTAGCAATCCCGCCACGCACCGCGCCAGCGTCAGCGGCGGAATCCCCCGCACCATGTCCCCGAACTGCAGCGGATACCGGTAAAATGCCCCGGCCCACCGGATCTTCGCATCCAGCGCCACCTCAATCCGCTCGTCCCCCATCACATGATCCCGAATGTCCTCGAAAATCCCCCGGTCAAACTCATGCAGCATGTGCACCCCAAGATCATACCAGTTCCCGCTCCGCGCATGACTCGTCGCCAACCCTCCCGGCCTCTCCTCCTTCTCAATCAGCGTCACCGCATGCCCACGCTGCGTCAGCACCCGCGCCGCATAAAGCCCCGTCGGCCCTCCCCCGAGAATCAGGATACGGGGCCGTGCTTCTTTCGCAGAATCAGGGGTCATAAGCGTCAATTCGAAACCAGCCACCAGTAGCAGCCGCCTCCGCAGTCCCCGAGCGATGCCCGCCCCCTCCCCGCCGCGCAAGGGAATTTGAACCACTCACCAAGGTTTTCCCGCCCCTCCCCTCCCCGCACCACCAGCCGCGTTTTACAGTTGAAACCACACCCGGTCTCCGCATGGCTGCACCCCCTCCCGTTCCGCCCACTCCCCGGCCCCACGCCCACCCCTCCACTTTCCCATCATGCCTCTCCGCAATATCACCGACGATGTCCGCATCGCCGATATCAATAGCCTGATTTCACCGGAAATCCTCATGCACGACATCAACCCGGGTGACAAGGCCTTCGAATTCGTCGCCCACAGCCGCCGCTCCGCTGAAGCCATCCTCCAGCGCCGCGACAACCGTCTCCTCGTCGTCGCCGGCCCCTGCTCCATCCACGACGAAAAAGCCGCTCTCGAATACGCCGCCCTCATCCGCGACGAAGCCCGCCGACACGCAGAAAACCTCTGCATCGTCATGCGCGTCTACTTCGAAAAACCCCGCACCACCGTCGGCTGGAAAGGCTACATCAACGACCCAGGCCTCGACGAAAGCTTCGACATCAACCGCGGGCTCCGCCTCGCCCGCCAGCTCCTCGCCTCCCTCACGGAAATGGAGATCGCCTGCGGCACCGAATTCCTCGACACCATCAGCCCGCAATACGTCGCCGACCTCGTCACATGGGGCGCTATCGGCGCACGCACCGTCGAAAGCCAGGTCCACCGCGAACTCGCCAGCGGCCTCAGCATGCCCGTCGGCTTCAAAAACGGCACCGGCGGCGGCATCGGCATCGCCATCGACGCCATCCGCGCCGCCGCCTGCCCCCACCGCTTCCTCAGCGTCACCAAACAAGGCGTCGCCGCCATCATCGAAACCACCGGCAACCCCACCTGCCACATCATCCTCCGCGGCGGCAAATCCGGCCCCAACTACGACGCCGCCACTGTCGCCGAGGTCTCCGCCCTCCTCGAAAAAGCCGGCCTCGTCCCCTCCATCATGGTCGATTGCTCCCACGGCAACTCCAACAAGGACCACCGCAACCAACCCGCCGTCGCCGACAACATCGCCAGCCAGATCCGTTCCGGTAACCACGCCATCACCGGCGTCATGATCGAAAGCCATCTCGTCGAGGGCCGCCAGGACGTCGTCCCAGGCCAACCCCTCGTCTACGGCCAGAGCATCACCGACGCCTGCATCAACTGGGACCAGACCCGCGAGGTCTTCGCCTCCCTCGCCGACGCCGTCGCCGACCGCCGCAATCTCCTCCGCCCCTGACGGCTCGCCCCTCATACGGATTTGCCCCCCACCAACCCCTTGCAGGCTCCCCTGGCCGCCCTGATTGACTCACCCTCTCTCATGGCCTGCCGTTTCTCCTGCCGCCGCCGCGTCGCCTTCTCCGAAACCGACCTCGCCGGCATCATGCACTTCTCCGTCTTCCTCCGCTGGATGGAAGACGCCGAGCACGCCTTCTACAGATCCCTCGGCCTCAGCGTCCACCCAGCCCAGCAAGGCTTCCCCGACACCGAAACCGGCTGGCCTCGCCTCAAGGTCTCCGCTGAATACCGCCAGCCCCTCCAGTTCGAAGAAGAAGCCGAAATCGAGGTCCTCGTCGCAGAAATGCGCTCCAAGGCCATCCGCCTCGTCTTCCGCATCTGGAAAAACCCGGACTCCCCAGCCGCCCGTTCCCTCGCCGCCTCCGGCGAATTCGTCGTCGTCGCCGTCCGCGCCACCCCCGGCACCCGCGAAATGAAAGCCACCGCGATACCTGACGCCTTCCGCGCCCGTATCGAACCCGCTCCAGATCACCTCCTCGCCCCTCAAGGCCCAACCTCCTGACAATTTCCTCAACCTCCATTCCCGTGAACACCAAAATGAACACCACCGCTCTCTCATGGGTCCTCGGCGTCGTCATCTGCTGGGGCCTCTACAGCGTCTTCCTCCACATGGGCAGCCTCGGCATGAAAATCGAAGGCATCAAACCCGACCCCACCGCCAACCGCATGAAGGCCTTCCTCTGGGTCGGCATCGCCTACTTCCTCGTCGCCGTCGTCGGCCCCCTCATCGTCCTCAAACTCCGCGGCGCTGCCATCACCCAGATGCCAGCCGCAGCCTCATGGAACAGTCTCATCGCCGGCCTCCTCGGCGCAGTCGGTGCCTTCTGCCTCCTCATGGCCCTCAGCAGCGGCACCAGCCCCGCCGAAAATAAACAGCTCATCGCCCTCGTCCCCACCCTCGTCTTCGCCGGCGCCCCCCTCGTCAACGCCATGGTCAGCGTCACCAAGGAAAAAATGTGGGGCCACACCCCACCACAGTTCTTCATCGGTCTCGTCCTCGCCGCCGTCGGCGCTGGCCTCGTCATGGCCTACAAACCCAGCGGCTCCCACGCCCCAGCCCCTGACAAAAAAACCGGCAGCCTCTCCGTCCCAGCCCGCCCCGCCACCACCCCAGCCGCGCGCCCTCAGCGCCAGCCGGTCCAGGTCGCCGAGGGCTTCGCTGACGTCACCACCCGCCGCTACTTCGTCTCCTGACTCGGCACCACCGCCGCCCCATGCGCCACGAACGCATCCAGCAGCAGCGCGACCTCATCCGCGCCTCCCAGTGGGACCGCCTCCGCGCCGTCCTCGACACCATCCTCATCACAAACCCGTTCCACCGGAAACGCATCGGCCACCTCTCCTTCGATTCCCTTGAGGAATTCACCGAACGCTGCCCGCTCATGACCAAACGCATGATCGTCGCAGACCGCGAATCCAACCCGCCCTACGGCACCAATCAGTCCTACCCGATCGAAAACTACACGCGCTTCTGCCAGACCAGCGGCACCACCGGCCCCCCCCTCACATGGCTCGACAGCCGCGACGACTGGAACAGTATGCTCGCCGCATGGCAGCTCATCTACGACCACGCTGACCTCGAACCGGGCGAAGACCGGCTCTTCTTCCCCTTCTCCTTCGGCCCCTTCCTCGGCTTCTGGACCGCCTTCGAAGCCGCTAGCCGTCTCGGCTGCATGGTCATCCCCGGCGGCGGCATGAGCAGCCACGCAAGGCTCCAGCTCATGCTCGACCACAAGGTCACCGTCATCGCCACCACCCCCACCTACGCCCTCCACCTCGCCGAAGTCCGCGACGCCGCCACCTCCTTCGACGACCAACCCTTCCACCTCCGTCTCATCATCGTCGCCGGCGAACCCGGCGGCTCCCAGCCCGAACTCCGCCGCCGCCTCGAAGCCGCATGGCCCGGCGCTCGCATCTTCGACCACCACGGTCTCACCGAAACCGGCCCGCTCAGCTTCCAGGCGCCCGGCCCCTCCCCGCGCCTCCAGGTCCTCGAAGACATCCACTTCGCCGAAATCCTCGACCCAGCCACCGGCCAGGAGGTCCTCGAAGGCGGTGAAGGCGAACTCGTCGTCACCACCCTCCAGCGTCTCGGCTGCCCCATGCTCCGCTACCGCACCGGCGACCTCGTCCGCAAGGTGTACGCCGACGACTCCGGCGCCCTCTGCCTCGACGGCGGCATCATCGGCCGCTACGACGACATGGTCTGCGTCCGCGGGGTCAATGTCTACCCGTCCGCCGTCGACGCGCTCCTCCGCCAATTCCCCGAAATCGGCGAATACCAGGTCCGCGAGGTCCGCAACGGCGCGCTCCTCGACCTCCACCTCATCGTCGAAATCAAACCCGGCCTCCGCGTCCCCGACCTCCCAGACCGCATCAGCACCGCCCTCCGCGACGCCCTCCAGATCCGCATGCCCGTCCAGTGCGTCTCCCCAGGCACGCTCCCGCGCTTCGAATTCAAAGCCCGTCGCTGGATCAAGGAATCCCCAGCCTCCTGACCCCCAGCGCCCACGCCGCGCTTGGATTCCGCGCACCGCACGCCATAAGTGCCCTCATGCCCGCGTCCCTCCCCGCCCTCGCCCTGGCCTTCCTCACCATCCCGCTCGGCCTCTCCTCCGCAGCCGACCCTCCCCCCACCACCCTAACCATCCAGCCCGACCGCCCCGCCCAGGTCATCCAGGGCATGGGCTGCGGTGCCATCTTCTACGAGGCCCACATCACCAGCCTGGCCGAACGCGGCCGCCACACCGAACAGGAAGCCCTCTACGACGCCATGTTCAAGGACGTCCGCACCGACTTCCTCCACCTCATGGTCCGCCACGACCACGAACCGGAAAACGATAACGCCGACCCGTTCACCATGGCCTTCAAAGACGAATGGTTCGACTACACCCGCCACACCATCGCCATCTGTAAGGCCGCCCGTCTCCGCCAGCCGGACATCCAGCTCTACGCCACCCTCTACACGCCGCCAGCATGGATGAAAACCAACAACGACCCCAGCGGCGGCGGCGAATCCCGCGCCACCCTCAAAAAGGGCATGGAACTCGAATTCGCAGAATTCTGCATGGCCTTCCTCGACCGCATGCACCGCAACGGCCAAACCGTCGCATGGCTCAGCCTCACCAACGAACCCGACTGGCCCCACACCCAGCCAGGCTGCTTCTTCTCCCCGGATGACCATGCCCGACTCGTCGCCTCCGTCGGCAATCACCTCGCCGCCATGCGGAAAAAAAACCCCGCCCTCCCCACCGTCAAACTCGTCGCCCCTAACTGTCTCAGCGCACCAGACGCCGCCGCTCGCTACCTCCCTCCCCTCCTCAAAGCCGCCGGCCCACTCACCGCCGCCGTCGGCTCCCACGACTACGACCGACGCGGCCACCGCTGGAAATCCCTCGTCGACGCCGCCCGCGGCCGCCCCGTCTGGTGCACCGAATGGTGCGTCAACGGCCCAGACAACTCCCCGGACCTCATCAACTCCGCCACCGAATTCTGGCTCGCCATGACCGAAGCCTTCAACGACGGCGCTCACGCATGGATGGCCTACGACTGGGTCTACCCTCCCCGCAAAGGCGGCGAAGCCCTCATCCACCTCGACTGGGGCGAACGCTGGAAACCCACCCGCATCTACCACGGCTTCCGCCAATGGTGCCTCCCCCTCAAGCCCGGCATGCGCTGCGTCCCCTCCAAAGTCACCGGCCCAGCCGCCAGCGACATCAGCCAGCCAGGCCTCAAAGCCTCCGCCTTCCTCTCCCCAGACAACCGCACCCTCGTCATCCACGCCGCCGTCGTCACCGACCAACCCGTCAACCTCCGCCTCATCCCAGGCACCCCCTTCAACTCCGCCACCACCCGCCACTGGCGCACCAGCCCCACCGAATCCATGCAACCCTACCCAGACACCAAACCCACCAACGGCTCCCTCACCACCACCCTCCCCCCCCGCACCATGGCCACCTGGCTCCTCTCCCGCTAACCCCCTCTCCCAAGAGCCCTGTCCAATTACCCAACCTCTCAAAAGCCCCCCCACCCCAAAAGGCCTGTCCAATACTCGCCCCCCGCCCACCCTTCAGCACTCTCCGCGTCCAATTCTCCGGAACCCCCTCCCCAAGAGCCCTGTCTACTTGCTGAACAGTCTACTTGCTGAACACCGCCCCTCTCCCAAGAGCCCTGTCCACTTGCTGAACACCACGAGAGGATCTGCCAAAACCGCGCGCCCCAACGAATTCGCTCCCGCCCAAGAGTCCTATGATTCCGCTCTCGGAAGAGGTCTGTCCACTTGCAGCGATCACTTCCGATTCCCCTCCCGCACTCCATGCAGGGGTCTGTCCAATTGCGGTACTCCCAAGAAGATGCCTGTCTACTTGCGCCGGGTCCCATCCCGCCCCCCACGGCCCCGCCACCGGAAAGCTCTCCCCCGCCAAGAGCCCTGTCCACTTGCGTGATCCAGCTACTCCCCACAGAATAGCACACGCCTATTGTGCCCACGATTGACCCAGCAGAATTTGCGCGGATTTCACAACCTCTGCTCGGCCTGACCATCATGCGGGCCTCGAATTCGTTCGGCAGTGCCATCTTTTTGGATTTGGATACCGCAGACGATGGCGGTTCCATTTCCTTCTACTGGGATTGGCGGTTGGAGGATGATACTGAGATCCTTTTCGGCAGTTCGAACAGCCGTCCTGATATCAATTCCGCCCTTCAAACATTGATCGGGTTGAAGATCGCGGGACTCGTCGTTGAAAAGCCGCTGCCCGATTTAACAATCATCCTTTCAAATGGATGGCGCTTGCGATCCATGTCGCTCATCGCCGGAAACCCCGAATGGCATATCCATTTGCCAGATCAAAGCAAACTCTGCGGCAGACGTGGCAAGCTGATTCATACCCTGAATCAGATCCCTGACGACTACCATCCAGATCCTCTGGCGGATAGACTTTGCGATATCTCAATCGCGGCCGAGAAACGCTGGTTCGATCGTTCCGCCATCTCTCCGGGAAACAAATGCGAGGATTGCTTGTTCTTCGTCCGACTGAACGGACCGGCTGCTTTCCTCTGGTACGGAGCCTGCGCCTGCGCCGATAGTCCTTTCGATCGGAAGGTGGTTCATCAGGCATCGCACTGCGACCAGTTTTTTCCCGTTAACCCAGCGCCGCCGTGAAAAACGGTCCGTCATCCTGGAGCCCCGCTCTTCAATCGTCCGGATCGATTGCGCGCATGCCTCTCACTCCCTCAGCTGCCGCAAATTGTACAATTCCCGCCACTCCTTCCCGATCCGCCGCGCCCCCGTCTTCCGCTCCTCTCGACTTCTTCCGCCAAACCAACTCCGGTTCCGTTCAAACCACCCGTCGATAAACCCGCGACTCCCGAGTATCACTCCATCGGTAAAGTGACGCACACGCCGCAGCAGCAGTTCCGTCCGGATCCCAGCGTCTCCCCCCAGACGCGCCCTCGTCCTTTCACTCAGTCCCTTTCGCGCCACCCGTCCGTCCTCATCAATTCGAGGTCGTCCCGCAATCCCCAGCAACCGGCGGTACCTGACCAGTGCCTGCAACTCCCTCCTCCGGCGCTGCCGCTCCGTTTCCACCGGAGCCGGGGCACCCAGCGCCCGGCCGTGAACCCGTTCCGCCGTCCACCCCGTCACCTTCACCAATCCCTCTACCGCTAACACCTTACCGGCCATCGCTTCGGCGTACCCGCACCAACGGTAATCCCCCGGATCTTTCACGATCCCGCCCCTCACGGGATTCAGGTCAATATAGGCACTCATCGTGCGCAGCGCCGCGTGGTCATCCTCCACAATAACACTCTTGTAGCGCCCCTCCCACAGCGTGCCCTTCCGGCCCGCCCGCCGATTGTACCACTGCGAAAACCGCTGCTTGAGCGACTTCGCAAACTCCGTCAGCCGGAACATCCGGCCCAGCATCCGCTGCCTCCATTCCTCGATCACGGCACCGTTGCCGCTTTCCTCATACATCGCAAACTGCCGCGACATTCCCTTCCGCC
>JAIXVE010000364.1 GCA_027483175.1 Verrucomicrobiaceae bacterium
ACCGACGAGCAACACAGGAATCGGGAAAAAGACCCGTCCCCCTCCCTCCACAGAGTGGCTGAATCCTCCTTCCTTCCCACAAAATCAGAAGATACCATCTGTAAGACGGGCTGCACTAGTCTCCACCGCTGCAAATCCCCCAACCAGCAACCGCCTCCAACTCCTCGAAATAGTCCCTTTCCCCAGACACCCCCACGCAAAGCGCTGCATCTTCATGCTTTCCCACAGGATCAGAAGATGCCATCCATAACCCGGGCTGCACCAGTGCCTCCCACCGACCGCCGCTCGCCACCATGGGTGCCTACTTCCTCCGCCGCCTGCTCCTCATCCCGCCGACCCTCATCGGCGTGACCATGCTGGTCTTCCTCATCACCCGCTTCGTTCCCGGCGGCCCCATGGAACGCATGATCGCAGAAATGCGCAAAGGCGGCGACGGCGCCAGCCGCGGCGGCGCAGCCCAGTCCCAGGCCCTCTCCGAAGACCAGCTCGAACAACTCAAGATCCGCTTCCGCATGGATCAGCACCCCGTCGCCGGCTACTTCTCATGGCTCGGTGTCTGGCCCTACGCCGACCTCCGCAAAAAAATCGAATTCGGCCCCGACGAAAAAGATCAGCTCATCCGCGCCCCCGGCACCCGCGAACCCCTCAAAATCGTCCGCTCCGCCCCCGGCTCGTTCTCCCTCACCAACCCCGACGGATCACCCCCGGACGGCTGGCAATGGCGCTCCCTCCCGCCGAAACCTAACACCAAGGACATCGAACGCGTCGAAATCTTCCGCAAACGCTTCTCCGGTCTCCTCACCGGCAATCTCGGCGAGTCCTTCCGCTTCAACGAACCCGTCACCGACGTCATCGCCCAGCGCCTCCCCGTCTCCCTCTACTACGGGCTCATCACGCTCGTCCTCACCTACCTCGTCAGCATCCCCCTAGGCCTCTTCAAAGCCCTCCACCACCGCTCCCCAGCCGACAACGTCTCCTCCATCCTCATCTTCGCAGGATTCGCCATCCCCGGCTACGCCCTCGGCAGCATCCTCGTCACCTTCGCCGCCGCTCGCTTCGGATGGTTCCCCGCAGGCGGCTTCACCAGCTTCGACTTCATGGAAAAATCCCTTTGGGGCAAAACCGTCGACATCCTCTACCACTCCGCTCTCCCCCTCCTCTGCTACCTCATCGGTGCCTTCGCCTTCACCACCATGCTGACCAAAAATCAGCTCATGGATAACCTCGCCGCCGACTACGTCCGCACCGCCGTCGCCAAAGGCGTCCCCTTCCGCCGCGCCGTCATCCACCACGCCTTCCGCAACGCCAGCATCCCCGTCGTCTCCAACCTCGGCCGCTCCCTCTCCGCCTTCGTCGGCGGCTCCTTCGTCATCGAACGCATCTTCGACATCAACGGCATCGGCCTCCTCGGCTTCGAATCCATCCTCGACCGCGACTACCCAGTCGTCATGGGCATCGTCGTCATCTCCTCCCTACTCGTCATGCTCGGCAATATCCTCGGCGACTTCCTCGTCGCCCTCGTCGATCCACGCATCCGCTTCGACTGACCCCATCCCATGCCGCTCAGCCCGATCACCATCAAACGCTTCCGCCGCTTCCGCTCCATCCGCCGCGGCTGGTGGTCCCTCCTCCTCCTCGCAGCCATCCTCGTCGCCTCCCTCTTCGCAGAACTCTGGGTCTCCAACCGCGCCCTCTTCGTCCGCCACAACGGCCAATCCTCCTTCCCCTCCTACGGCTCCATCATCCCCGGATCCTCCTTCGGCCTCGATTACGCCTACGAAACCAACTACCGCGACCTCAAAGCCTCCTTCTCTAACTCAGGCTCCGGCACCGTCATCCTCCCACTCATCCCATGGTCGCCCGGCGAAAGCGACTTCCGCAAGGGCCTCAATCACCCCTCGCCTCCTGACTGGTCCAACCGCCACCTCCTCGGCACCGACCCCACCGGCCGCGATGTCTTCGCTCGCATGGTCTACGGCTTCCGCAACGTCATCGTCTTCGCCATCGCCTACACCGCCCTCACCTTCATCGTCGGCATCGCCATCGGCTGCACCATGGGCTACTTCGGCGGCAAAACCGACCTCATCGGCCTCCGCCTCGTCGAGATCTGGGAAACCATCCCGTTCCTCTACATGGTCATGATCTCCATCTCCCTCGTCCCCGCAGAAACAGGGACCGCATGGCGCATCCTCTGCCTCCTCGTCATCATGGTCCTCTTCGACTTCACCTCAAAGGCCATGCAGATGCGCGCCGTCACCATGCGCGAAAAATCCCGCGACTACGTCGCCGCCGCCCAGCTCATCGGCGCTCGCACGCCGCGCATGATCTTCTCCCACATCCTCCCGAACACCATCTCGGTCCTCGTCACCTACCTCCCCTTCTCCATCGCCGCAGGCATCTCCTCCCTCACCGTCCTCGACTTCCTCAACTTCGGCCTCCCCAAACCCACCCCTAGCTGGGGCGAACTCCTCGAAATCGGCCTCGATCACAAGGAATCATGGTGGATCGTCACCTCCGCCTTCGGTGCCCTCGTCATCGTCCTCCTCCTCGTCACTTTCATCGGCGAAGCCGTCCGCGAGGCCTTCGACCCGCGCCGCCACACCATCTACCGCTGAGCCGCTAACACCATGTCCTCGTCTCCGCACCACTCCTCAGCCTTCTCCCGCCGCGACGCCCTCCGCACTTCCGCCGCCGCCACCGCCGCCCTCCTCTCCGGCTGCTCCCCCGCCCGCAAATCCCTCGACTACCCCAAAACCCGCATCCCTCTCCCCGAGGAAGCCATGGCCATGTTCCGGCGCTACCCGGACTTCTTCGAATTCTCCTCCCCCGATCGCCTCCCCGCCAACCTCCCATGGCAAAACGGTCAGGATGTCCCCGAACTCGGTGACCCCGAAGCCAAAAAAGGCGGCACCTACTTCTACTACAACCCGGACTTCCCGCGCACGCTCCGCTTCCTCGGCCCAGACGCCTCCGGTGCCTTCCGCAGCTACATCCTCGACAGCAACGCCCTCGCCCTAGCCGCTCAACACCCCGACAACGCCCAGTGGTACCCGCAGCTCGCCACCCACTGGGCCTTCTCACCAGACGGCCGCACCGTCTACTTCAAACTCGACCCCGACGCCCGCTTCAGTGACGGGGTCCCCGTCCGCGCCGACGACTACTTCTTCTGCTTCTACTTCATGCGCTGCGACTACACCGCAGACCTCTGGTACCAGGACTTCTATACCACCAAATACTCGAAGATAACAAAATTCGACGACCTCACCATCGCCATCACCGTCCCGGAAACCAAACCTGACGTCCTCTACCGCGCCATCTCCGTCCGCCCCGTCCCCGTCCACTTCTACCGCGACCTCGCCGAAGACTGGGAATCCCACTACCAGTGGCAGTTCGAACCCACTACCGGTGCCTACGAGGTCCGCCCCGAAAACGTCGACAAGGGCCGCTCCGTCACCCTCACCAAAGTCCCCGGCTGGTGGGCCGCTGACAAAAAACACCACCGCTTCCGCTTCAACGTCGACCGCATCTCCATCCGCGTCGTCCGCGATCAGGGCAAAGCCTTCGAACTCTTCCGCAAAGGCGAAATCGATGTCTTCAACATGCGCCTCGCCGACTACTGGTACCGCAAACTCCCCGACAGCGACCAGCGCGTCACCTCCGGCTGCATCCACAAAGCCACGTTCTATAACGAAATCCCCCGCCCCACATGGGCCGTCCTCATCAACCGCTCCAGACCGCTCCTCGATAACAAAGACATCCGTCAGGGCATCCAGTTCGCCCTCAACTGGGATCTCGCCATCGCCGAAATGTTCAAAGGCGACGGCGAACGCATGCAGACCTGCTCCGACGGCTACTCCATGGTCTCGTTCCCTGACATCAAAGCCCGACCCTTCTCCATCCCCGAAGCCGAAGCCGCCTTCGCTCGCGCCGGCTTCTCCAAACGCGGCCCCGACGGGGTCCTCACCAACGACAAGGGCCAGCGTCTCTCCTTCACCCTCACCACCGGCTACAAACCCTACACCGATCTCTTCGTCATCCTCAAAAACGAAGCCCTCAAAGCCGGCCTCGGCCTCAACCTCGAAATCATCGAGATGACCGCCGCATGGAAAAAAATGGACGAGAAAAAACACGACCTCGGCTTCGGTGCCAAAAACGTCTCCGTCGAAATGTACCCGCGCTTCTGGGAAAACTTCCACAGCGCCAACGCCTACAAGGAAGACGGCTCTATCAAGACAGACACCAATAACGAAACCCAGACCGCCATCCCCGCCCTCGACGCCCTCATCTCCGCCTACGATAAGGCCGAAACCATGGACGAAATCGTCCGGCTCGCCCGCGA
Source organism: Verrucomicrobiaceae bacterium (assembly GCA_027483175.1). GTDB lineage: Bacteria > Verrucomicrobiota > Verrucomicrobiia > Verrucomicrobiales > V1-33 > V1-33. The sequence goes on from JAIXVE010000364.1 coordinate 4,340, forward strand.
AATCGTCGCCATCCTCCACGACGACGCCGCCTTCATCCCCGCCTTCGTCCAGCCCTACTACCGCGTCGCCCACTGGCGCTGGCTCCGCTGGCCCGCAGGCTTCAATGTCAGATCCAGCCGCGATTGGGAAGAATTCCACGTCTACTGGGTCGACCCCGCCATCAAAGACGAAACCCGTCGCGCCCTCGACGCAGGCTCCGCCGCCTTCCCCCCATCCGTCCGCACGTTCGAACAATTCCGCCTCAAGCCGTCTCCCTCCTCATGAGCCCCATCCTCAGCATCCGCGACTTCTCCGCAGGATTCCACACGGACGAGGGCTTCGTCACCGCCGTCGACCACATCTCCTTCGACGTCCCCCGCGGCTCCATCACCGGCCTCGTCGGCGAATCCGGCTGCGGCAAAAGCGTCACCGCCATGTCCATCATGCGGCTGCTCCCCCAGCCCTCCGGCGTCATCACCACCGGCTCCATCCTCCTCGAAGACGAAGACCTCGCCAAAGCCTCGGAAGCTCGTCTCTGCTCGCTCCGCGCCCGCCGCATGGGCATGATCTTCCAGGAACCCATGACCGCCCTCAACCCGGTCCACTCCATCGGCCGCCAGCTCTCCGAGGTCTTCCTCCTCCACGAAAAATGCTCCCCCGCTGAAGCCCGCAACCGCTCCATCGAGGTCCTCCGCCGCGTCCGCATCCCCTCCCCCGAAATCCGCTTCAACGAGTTCCCTCACCAACTCAGCGGCGGCATGCGCCAGCGCGTCGTCATCGCCATGGCCCTAGCCCTCAAACCAGCCCTCCTCATCGCCGACGAACCCACCACCGCCCTCGATGTCACCGTCCAGGCCCAGATCCTCGACCTCATCCGCGACATCCAGGAAGAATCCGGCATGGCCGTCCTCCTCATCACCCACGACCTCGGCGTCATCGCAGAAATGTGCCGCGAAGTCGTCGTCATGTACGCCGGCCGCATCGTCGAACGCGCCCCCGCCATCCCTCTCTTCGCCTCCCCGCGCCACGCCTACACCAAAGGCCTCCTCGCCAGCATCCCGCGCCTCGACTCCATCCCCGGCTCCCGACTCCCCGTCATCGAAGGCTCCGTCCCCTCCCTCCGCGACATGCCCGCCGGCTGCCGCTTCTGCATCCGCAATACCTCCGCTCCCGGCGACCCCCTGACATCCAACCGCCCCGACTACCTCGAAATCTCCCAGGGCCACTGGATCGAAGCCTGCCCGCGCTGCTCAGCCTAACAGCCCACACACTGGCACGGGCGTCCCGCCTGTGACCCAATGCCAAAGCTCATCAATCACACCCTAGCCATCCGCCCTCACGGCGCCGGCACCACGCTGAACCGTGTCTGCACTTCCTCCGTCTTCACGCCGTCCTTCACCACCGTGCTCACACACTTCCCGCACCGCGGCGCAGTGAACGTCAGCACCACCTGCTCCGTCACCCCGCCACTCTGACGCAACTCCAGCTTCGCCGCCCCCGCCCCAGTCACCGTCCAGCTCCAAACCGCATCTGGCTTGCCCGACTCCACCGCCCGGCCACCCGCCACCAACTCCACCAACCGCGCCCTCCCCACCCCAGCCAAAACCACATCCCCGGCACTCAGCACCGGCGGCACCAACGGCACCGCCGCCACCGGCACCTCCAAAAAGGTCCCAGACCCGCCACCAGCATACGCCCCATCCCCTCGATACCGCTCCACCTTCACCCGCCCGCAGTCCTCCGACACAAAGTCAAACACCAGCACATCCTTCGCCCCGCCCTCCCATTCCACGATCGCACACCCGCTCGACTCCCCAGTCCGCACCCACCGCATCGACCCCGTCGCTTCCCCACCCACCCCAATCAACTGCACCGACGCCGCAGGCCCACCCACCAGCAATCCGGACAGGTTCCCCGCATTCAACCGCATCCGCCTCCCCGCAAAACTCCCCGGTGCCAGACCGCCTTCCGGCCGCACTTCCTCACGCACCCGGAAAAACGGGCCCCGCCCACTCAACCCGCTCCCCGCCGCCGCACTCATCACCAATTCCTCCCCAACCCCGAAATACCGCCCACCCATCGGCTGCCACCCCACCAGATCCTCCGACCGCTCCACCCGGTACGCCGCCCCTTCCTTCCCCCGCACCTTCAACTCCAGCACCCGCTCCACCGTCAGCGCAGGCACCCCTCCCTGCCCCTGAGCCACGCACCCAACCACACTCCCCCACAACACAAGGGCACTCGCCCCCGCCACACTCTTGTACGCTGCACACTCAGTCATCGTGTTGGTCCTCAGGATTTCTTTTCGCCCCCATTCAAGCAAATCCAGCCCCGCCACGCAATCCCGCACTTCACCCCCATCCGCATCCTCCCGCCTCCGAAAACTTTCTTGCGCTCATCCCCCGCCGCCCTACTGCTAAACCCGGTCGCTTCGCCCTTCCAACGTCGCGCCCACCCTTACCCCCCAAACCACTTTCTTCCCATGGGCCGTCTCTATAACAACATCGTCGAAACCGTCGGTCGCACCCCCCTCGTGCGCCTCAACCACGTCTCCAAAGGCCTCGCCGCCACCGTCGCCCTCAAGTGCGAGTACTTCAACCCGCTCGGCTCCGTCAAAGACCGTATCGGCATGGCCATGATCGAAGACGCCGAACAAAAAGGCCTCCTCACCAAAGACACCGTCATCGTCGAACCCACCTCCGGCAACACCGGTATCGCCCTCGCCTTCGTCGCCGCTGCAAAAGGCTACAAACTCATCCTCACCATGCCCGAAACCATGTCGCTCGAGCGCCGCACGCTCCTCGCCATGCTCGGCGCAGAACTCGTCCTCACCCCCGGCCCCAAAGGCATGAAGGGAGCCATCGAAAAAGCCGAGGAAATCCTCGCCTCCACCCCAGGCGCATGGATGCCACAGCAGTTCAATAACCCCGCCAACCCCGCCATCCACGAGAAAACCACCGCCCAGGAAATCTGGGACGATACCAGCGGCAACATCGACATCTTCATCGCCGCCGTCGGCACCGGCGGCACCATCACCGGCGTCACCCGCGCCCTCCGCCACCACAAACCTTCCCTCGCCGCCATCGCCGTCGAACCGGAAGCCAGCCCAGTCATCTCCCAAACCCTCGCCGGCGACCCAGTCGTCCCTGCCCCTCACAAAATCCAAGGCACCGGCGCTGGCTTCGTCCCCAATAACCTCGACCTCTCCGTCGTCTCCGAAGTCATCAAGGTCTCCAACGACGACGCCTTCGCCATGGCCCGCCGTCTCGCCAAGGAAGAAGGCATCCTCGCAGGCATCTCCACAGGCGCCAACGTCCACGCCGCTCTCCTCGTCGCCGCACGACCCGAAAACGCCGGCAAACTCATCGTCACCATCGCCTGCTCCACCGGCGAACGCTATCTCTCCACGGCCCTCGCCGACGAAGCCCGCGCCAAAGTCGGTGCCTGATCCACCCCACTCCCTCACACCCCTCACCGCTCCCATCCCATGGCCGACCACCTCACCCCTTCCAAACCCCCAGTCGCTGTCCTCGAATACGAACCCAGCGCCTTCGAAAACCTCCTCATCCAGCATAAACCCAAGCTCATCCTCGTAGGCCTCCTCGCCATCCTCGGCACTACCGCCTACTGGGGCCAGCGGCTCTGGTCTGAGCACAAACAGAAAGAAGCCGCCCTCAGCTTCGTCCGCGCCGAAACCGTCGCCGACCTCAAAAAAACCGCCGCCGACCACGGCTCCGAAAACGGCGCAGGCAGCGCCCTCGTCCTCGCCGCCAGTCTCCTCAGCGCAGACCGCCCAGGCGAAGCCGTCGACACGCTCAAGGAGTTCATCTCCAAATTCCCCAACCACCCGCTCCGCGACCTCGCCGCCTTCCGCATCGGCGACTACCTCCTCCAATCCCCCGACAAGGCCGGCGCCGAAAAAGAACTCGAAACCGTCGCCGCCACCGGCTCCATCTACGCCCCCATCGCCCTCCTCCGCCTCGGCGACCTCAAATGGGCCGCCGGTGACACCGAAGCCGCCAAAAAGTTCTACGACAAAATCCTCACCACCCCAGCCTTCGCTGCCAGCCCAGTCCGCGCAGAAGCCCAAACCCGCGTCGACTCCAAGATCAAACAAAAACCCCCAGTCCTCGTCGACTTCGTCCCCGAGGCCCCCCCCACCCCAGCCGCCGACCCCACCGCCGCAGGCTTCAACGTCGATTCCCTCCTCGGCGACCCTCCCGCCGCCGACCCCAAACCAGCCGACGACATCAAACTGTCCGACCCTGCCCCCGCTCCAGAAGCCAAACCAGCCGCTGACCCGAAACCCGCCGACACCAAGCCAGGCGACACCAAGCCCGCAGCAGCTCCAGCTCCAACCCCAGCCCCTGCCGCCGAAACCAAACCCGCAGCAGACCCAGCTCCGGCACCAGCTCCGGCACCAGCTCCCGCCGCCGACGCTCCAGCCGCCGAAGCCAAACCCGCCGAAGCCCCCAAACCAGCGGAACCCGCGGCCAAATAACCGCCCCCCGCCCCACACCCCTTCACCGGTCAGGCGATGGTCCCCAAAAGGACCATCGCCTTTCCTTTTCACCCCTCCCCCAAAACAACCCTCCCGCCCCCAAGCCACCACCCAATCCCAACGGGATTGCATCCCCCCAGAAGAGGTCTGTCCAATTATCACCTCACCGCCCCCGCACCCCAGGCCGCCCCGCCCTTGTGTGTCCACCCGGGCACCACCTCCCCAATCCCAACTCCCCCGAAGAGGTCTGTCTCATCACCGAACACAACCCCCACGAAGAGGTCTGACCAATTGCCACCGCGTCGTTCCCTTGCCTCCAGTCCCCTGCCAATTCCTGCCCCGTAGAGGTCTGTCTCGTTGCCGCGCTTTCCAATCGTCGTCCCCGCCACAGCCCTCATTCCCACGAAGAGGTCTGTCAAATAATCACCCCGACATCGCCGTCCTTCCCTTGCCTCCCATTCCCCTGCCAATCTCTACCCCGTAGAGGTCTGTCCCATTGCCGAACAGGCCCCCACCTAGCGCCCCATCCCCCGATCCGCCCCCGTCGTCCGCCGTGGTGCACCCACGAAGAGGTCTGTCCAATTGCCGCCTCGCCGCCCACCGCATCCACGCCCTCCCTCCCTTGTGCGTCCACCCGGGCACCACCTCCCCAATCCCAACTCCCCCGAAGAGGTCTGTCCAATTATCACCCCGACATCGCCGTCATTCCCTTGCCTCCCATTCCCCTGCCAATCTCAGCCCCGAAGAGGTCTGTCTCATTGCCGAACAGGTCCCACCTAGAGCCCCATCCCCCGATCCGCCCCCGTCAAAAAAGGGCGGACATTACCACCCGCCGCCCAGCCGACATCCCCGCTACACTCCATTCCGTGCCACGAAGAGGTCTGTCCAATCACCGCCTCGCCGCCCACTGCATCCACGCCCTCCCGCCCCCATCTCCTCCCGAGCCATCTCACCAATCCCAACGGCATTGCGTCTCCGAGCCAAGGGTTGGCCTGCAGCACGAAGGCCTCCCCTGCGCGCTGGAGAGAGGTCTGTCTCATTGCCTTGTGCCCAGCCAGTCCCCCTACAGGCCGCGGGCGCGCCCCGCAGAGGTCTGTCCAATGCCACCCCCAGCGGTGACCACCCCGGCACCAGTCGACCTAGCCGCTGCCGTGGCCGCTCATCTCACGCCCATCCTCCGCCGGCTCGCCCTTGCTTCCACCCGCAGCTCAGACATCGCGCACCTCAGTGGTCCACAAACCCGCCCCGCCGCCATAGCAATCCACCTCACGACTTTTTCGCAGCTGAATGGCCGCCCACTCTCACCGGTTCGACGAAACTCCGTCTGAAATCCTCGCTGCCATTCTTTCTCGAGACGCCGGGTCGCCAATAAGGGGCAGCCATTCCCCCGCTCCAACAGTGTCATTCTTTGAGAGGAGAAAGTTAATGACCGATGCAATCGCAACGGTCCGCTGGTTCTGCGGCGAATGCTCCTTAGCCCATGTGGATGCAGCAACGAAATCCCGCCTCAACCATGAAATCATAGCGACCCCTGCCGCCTGCGAACTGATTGATGCAGACCCTGACAGCTTACCTGCCCAGTCCAACGCAGCGCGTGGGTCACGCGTTGCCCAACTCTCAGCGATCTCCATATGTACTTGTCCACCGGGCATCAACTCGGGTGGTATAGTTTTCCAGAAATCGGCAGCTGAAGCAGGGGCAACATTCAACTGACCAAATACCACACCCCCCAGGTAAGCTTTCGCTTCTTCGATTGGCAACGTGCCAGCCACCTCAAGGAAGTTTTTGTTGGGCTCCGAGGATGCCTGCCGGCCGGCGTGTGCCGCTGCGCTTTCAGCCACGTCGGAGTATGAATCAGCAAATGCCTTGGCCACTGAAATCGCGTCCTCTGCCGGGATGCGGTCAACTCCGTGTCGCACGCCTGAAATTGCCGCATCAAGCTCCTCAGGCAAACCCTCGCGCTTTACTTTATTCAAACTCTCCAGCCATTCACTACTCGGCATCACTTGAAACACATCGTTGTAAGCGTTTGTCCTCAGATTGCCCGCTGGCAGCCTACCTGCGGCATCAAGCCCAGCCTGAGCATTTCTTTCTGAAAGCCGACGGATGAAAATCACTATCGCATGGCGCCTCAGGTTCTCCGGTTGAATCTCCAGAAGTGCCTTAACCAGTTCTGGGTGTTGTCCTAAATTCTCCTTTATGAGCCTCTCAATCTCCCGAATCTTCGATCCTTCATCCAATGAATCTATGTGCTGTGCAATATTACTGATAGGGACTGACTTGTCACAACCAGTGAGTGCTACTGCAGCTGCACTCAATACCAGCGCGCGAAGCCAAACCAGGGAGTTCATGAGGAGCGGTTTCAAAGTTCAAGTGGAACGGGCTTGGTGTGAGGCAGTCCGCAGGCCAATCAAGGGAAGTGTCGAAACCATTCCCTGACTTTCAAAAACGACTGAGACCTCACAATCACGCACAGAGCACAGTTGGAACATCAGCACAAGCGGAGGTATGGCCCGATAGAGCGCCGCAGTGAGGTCTGTCTCATCGCCGAACACTGACCCGCCCCCGTTCAAAAGAGGGCGGACATTCCAGCATCGGAATCGAGACCGACTGCCTGCCCTCAGGCTAGCGGCCGCTCAAAACCTCCCGAATGCTCGCCTTCCCTCAACTGACCTCTTGTTCCAGATGGCATCGGTCTCTCCCGTTCGAGGAGTTCCCCGAAGAGGTCTGTCTCATCGCCGAACAAGGCGGCCGAACATTTCGCCAATGCCGGCCGAACATTCCCACACCGAAACGCCCGGGTGATCAGGGGCAGACACCGCCCACTGCAGGTTCGCCCCGCTTCACCACCCTGCACAATCCATCGGGACCAAATCGTTCCGCCCACTTCGATCAGGTCTCCTTCCCAAAAACCCTCCGCCGACCAGGGGGCCTGCCGTTCCCCAGTCCCACGCCCAATGCTGCCGGGATCATTCCGGCGGCTTCAGCTGCGCCAACCACGACAACGCCTCCACTTGACCTTCACGAGACCACTTATCAACGTAGATCCGCCACTCGTTGTCGGAAAGATCGGGAAGGCGCATCAGCGCATCAATGTTCGTCGCGAGGCGCTGCGATTCGTTCTCGATCTCGGCCAGACGCATGGCGACAGTCGTTCCATCAGTGCCGTATTGAGTGTCCCCCGGCAGGTTTTTGAGTGCCTCGCGTTCCGTTCTGTGGGTAAGCATGGCGACCACCGGATTTGTCTTGCTCAAGGGCCGGAACTTTACGGCGATGCTCACCGCGAGAGATTCTGCATCTTCACCGGCTGCCTCCTTGAATTCCTTGCTGTCGTAGAGCCGGGTCAGCGGCGACAGTAGCTCCACCGGGCCAACACCCGGCTCACCGCGAAGCGAGATGATCGCAGCCTCCTCAGCACTCGTGCCGGCCTTCAGCGCCAGTTCCCTGGTAGCTGTCTTGATGGAATTGCTGAAGGTCTCGAACTCTCTGGCTTCACAAGCCTTTTTGACGAGGTCGACAGCCGCACCTCGCTCGCCCGTGTTGGCAAGGCCGCCCGCGAGAAGCAACTGCAGGTAGCTGTTGTTGGGGTCAAGCGACAACGCCTTCTGAAGATTCAGTACTCTCTTCTGCGGGTCGCTCGTCGTAACGGCCATGGTGTAGAAGACCTCGGGGGACGACGGAAACTGCATTGCCGCATTTTCAAGAATCTCAATGGATCCAGTCATCAGGAACGCCGCGATGAAATGTCGCGGTGCGTTCTCAGCACCGTTCAGAAGGGCGGCAATATCGGACGCCGGAAAATTCTTGACCGACAACCGATCGAAATCACGGCCCCTGGCTTTATCTGATTTCATCACTGCCGAATCACCCTGCCCGGAAAACGCACGCGGCTTCCCGACCGCCGACGGCTTTCGTTCTCGGCCGTCAGTACCGCTGCTCTCAAAACAGATCCTCGCGACCAGAGCGATCGCACCTGCCGCTAGAACGAGGCGAAGGCGTCTTGTCATCTGATCAATCTCTTGATTCTTCCGGGCACTCCATTGGCGCCGGAGAAAGCCGCGCACGGCATCGCACCGCACTCTCCTCGGCATGGTGTTGGGTAGTCCCGCCCCTGATCCTGTCCGCAAACGCTCAGCTTCTCAATGCTCGAGACCGGAACAACTCCGCCGCACCTAGCACCAGAACACTCTCGTTGCACGTTCGCCAGATCGACGATCACCATATTCCCCCTACTAACCTCCGGGCTTGCGATCGTGGCAGATAAACAGAAGCCGTGTGTCCGACTCGTACCGCAATTGGCTTTCATGGATCGAGGATTCGGCGCTGGATTGTCAGCGCATTATTGCACACCCCGCCAGCCCCCCGCGCAACATGTTTTTTCGTGGATGCAGACAAATCCACGGGCCGCTGCACTAGCACAGATAGGTCCGTCTAATTGCCGAACACGACGCACCCAAGTAGCCCCATCCCCCCATCACTTCCCCACCAGCGCCTGCCGCGCCACATCCACAATCGAATCCCCCTTCGGCTCCTGGTAATGCCGCGCCACTACCCCAACCACAAACAGAAACGGCAGCAGAAAACACAACAGCAGCAACGCAAAACACCCGTCCCCCTGCCCGCCCGATCGCCGCCGCCGGCCGCCCATCGTCGACACCGGCCGCTGAATCACATACGGCTGCGCCGGCCCAGCCGGCCGCACCACCGCCGCAGGCGGAGCCACCGGCGGCGGCGGATTCCCATACGGCTGCGTCACCGCTTCCCCACCCGCACGCTCCACCACCACCTCAGACTCATACACCGCCTGCGTGTCCCCGAACTGAATCACATCCCCATTCACCAGCAC
>JAIXVE010000202.1 GCA_027483175.1 Verrucomicrobiaceae bacterium
CGTCTCCGCAATTACCTCCCAGCCTCCGCTCTCTACGACAGCGGCGAAGGCGGCGCAGGCAAACCAGGCACCACCGCCATCTTCGGCGGCCATTCCCACATCGGCACGCTCATCTATCAAGGCACCAACTGGCCAGCACCCTATCAAAATCACCTCTTCACCCACAATCTCCACGGCCACCAGATCAATCACCAGCTCAACGTCCGCTCCGGCAGCCTCTACGAAACCATGCACGCCGGCTCAGACCTCGCCTTCACCCCGGACCCTCGCTACATGGCCGTCGACCTCCAAAGCGGCCCCGACGGAGCCGTCTACTCCATCGACTGGTTCGATCAGCAGCACTGCCACTCCCCCATCGAGGAAAAATGGGACCGCTCCAACGGCCGGGTCTATCGTCTCTCATGGGCCGCCACCTTCAAGCCCGCTAACGTCAATCTCGCCACCGCATCCGACTCGCAACTCGCCGACCTCCAGCTCCACCCCGATGTCTGGCACCGCCGCCACGCCCGCCGTCTCCTCATGGAACGCGCCGCCGCCCGCCCACTCGACATCGACGCCGTCACCTCCCTCCTCAACCTCGCCGCCAGCCCCAACACCCCCCTCGCCCTCCGCGGGCTCTGGTCGCTCCACCAGTCCGCTCTCCTCACACCAGACGTCCTCGCCGCCACCGCCCGCCACCACCACGACGCCGTCCGCGCATGGGCCGTCCAGTTAGGCTCCGAAGCCTCAGGCCCGCGTCTCCCCGCAGAATCCCTCATCTCCCTCGCCGCCTCGGACCCCTCAGCCATGGTCCGGCTCGCCCTCGCCTCCGCTCTCCCTAACCTCGACGCCCCGACCGCATGGGACGTCATCTCCCGTCTCGCCGCCCACCCGGAAGACCGATCCGACCGCTTCCTCCCCGGCATGATCTGGTTCGGCCTCGCCCCGCTCGCCCCCTCCAACTGGCCCCGCGCCTTCTCCCTCGCCGCCAACTCCCCCATCCCGGACCTCCTCGACAACCTCACATGGCTCGCCGCTCAGGACGAACCCGGCCGCCTCGCCCTCGCCGCCTTCACCGCTTCCCTCGACCCAACCCGCGCCGGCCGCATCGCCCGCCTCGCCGCCTTCGCCCTCCAGCAATCCCCTCGTCTCTCCCCTCCCGCTAACTTCGCCGCCGCCCTCGCCGCCATCGGCTCTAACCTTTCCCCGGAAGTCGCCGCCGCCACCGATTCCCTCGCCGCCACCTTCGGCGATGCCTCCATCCTCTCCCGCCAGCGCAACATCCTAGCCGACACCACCGCCCCGCTCCCGCTCCGCAAGGCCGCCCTCGCACTCCTCGCCCGACTCAACGACCCCGACGCCCTCCCCATCTTCGCCTCGCTCCTCGACTCCCCGGCTTTCCGCCACGACGTCATCCCGCTCCTCGCCCGATCCGACAACCCCGACGTCGCCGCCGCCCTCCTCTCGCGCTACCCACGCCTCTCCCCTCAAGACCGCTCCGCCGCCCTCACCACCCTCACTAGCCGTCCCGCCCTCGCACTCGCCCTCGTCAATGCCATGGCCGCAGGCACCTTCCCAAAATCCGACCTCACCGCCCTCCACCTCCGCCAGATGCAGCAACTCGGCAGCCCGCAACTCACCGCCGCCCTCGAAAAATCATGGGGCCGCTTCAACCCCACCAGCGATTCCGCCAAAGCCTCCATCGCCCGATTCTCCAAACTCTTCTCCGAAGCTCCCCTCTGGGCCTACGACGCCGCCAAAGGCCGCGAGGTCTTCAACAAGGTCTGCGCCTCCTGCCACGCACACGGCACCTCCGACCCCAAAATCGGACCCAACCTCGCCGGCACCCACCGCAACGGCGTCACCTACTTCCTCGAAAACATCGCCGACCCCAACGCCGTCATCGGCAACGCCTTCCAACTCTCCATCATCACCCGCCTCGACGGCTCCGTCGCCGCAGGCATCATCGAAAAAGAATCCCCCGATTCCCTCTCCCTCCGCACCCTCACCGAATCCCTCTCCATCCCCGCCAAAGACATCAAATCCCGCGAAACCCTCCCCCAAAGCTTCATGCCCCAGGGCCTCCTCGACGCCCTCTCCGAACGCGAAACCATCGAACTCCTCAAATTCCTCACCTCCCCTCCCTGACAAACACTCCGCCACCCCCCATCCTCACCATCCGACACCAAACGATCAGTCCAATCAGTCCGATCCGCCAGATCTCCTCCCCCACCCCGCCTTCCTAGCCGATCGAATCGCGCGCCAGACCAACCCGCAGAACATCCAGGCCACCACCAAAACCAGAGTCGCCGCCAAGGCAGTGGGAAGGGTCCAGAGCCAGCGATACCAGAAGTCCATCTCGCTCGGTGCCACCCCTAAATCGACATCCACTGCCGTGTCCTTTTGGATCCAGACCGTCAGAGCACACGAAATGCCTGAAAACAACAGCGCGACTCCCATCAATTTCATCTCATCATCCCCCGAAAACAATTACCGATCACCCCTGCCTTTCAGCAGCATCCAGCCAATCGCAGACAACCCAAAAACAATCAACGCTGCCAGCATTATCACTTCAAACGGACCCCAAACCCGCGGGTGCACCGATGCAAACTGCCCAAACACAAGAACCACCAGGCAAGCCAAAGCCACAGAAAGACAAACCGACTTCATCGCCCCCTCCTCTTTGAGCTCCCTCGGACGCCGCACCCACTCGGTCCCAGAACCCAAGACCACTTCCGGCCGTCGAACGACCCATCGTTATTGAGCTTCACTGTCATAATGAACTTCCGCCCCCCAGTCCCTATCACTCCCCCTCCACCCCGTCAACCCCGCCCTCCCCTCTCCCCCTCCGCACCACCCCCCCCCGCGCCCCCGCGAAGAGCCCTGTCCAATCATTCTCTCCTCTACCTCCATTCCCCCGCCTCTTCCCTCTCCACCTCCGCCCCCAACCCCGCGCCCCCTCACGAAGAGCCCTGTCCAATCATCCTCTCCTCCACCCCATTCCCCTGCCAACCATTCCCTTGCCCTTCGCCTCTCGACCTCCGCCCCCAACCTCGCACACCCTGCGAAGAGCCCTGTCCAATCATTCTCTCCTCCACCCCATTCCCCTGCATCCCCTCTCCCTCTCCGCCCCCAACCCCGCGCCCCCCGCGAAGAGCCCTGTCCAATCATTCTCTCCTCTACCTCCATTCCCCCGCCACCCATTCCCCTGCCCCTCACCCTCTCCGCCTCCGCTCCCCAACCCCGCGCCGCCCGCGAAGAGCCCTGTCCAATCATCCTCTCCTCCACCCCATTCCCCTGCCAACCATTCCCTTGCCCTTCCCCTCTCGACCTCCGCTCCCCAACCCC
>JAIXVE010000258.1 GCA_027483175.1 Verrucomicrobiaceae bacterium
CCCCAGGTCTCGAAATCCCTCAGGATTCCCCGCACATCACCAACCGTCAGTCCTGACTTTTTCAGCCGAAGCGTTGACGAGCAATGAGCTGACGCCAGTTCCTTCTCCTCAATCCCCTTGATCCCGATCATCTCCGTGATGTCAGACTTCATGAAGTCCAGCTTCTTCTTCGCACCCCTGTATCTCGCCTCAAAGTACTTCCGGATAGCCGTCGCCTCCTCATCCTTATAGGCATCAGGCCCATAGTACATGAGCCAGAACTGGAAAAACAGAAACTTCACGTAGCGACCCTTAACATCCTCCTTCCCTTCCTCCTTCAGCCAGTTGTTCACTGAGGTATTGAAATCCGAAAACGCCAGCCAGTCGCGAGTGCTCTCAAGCGAATCCTCCGCGCTCGTTGGAAGGACAAAAATCCAGCATGCCAGTAACAGGTGTCTCATCATGTTGTCGTTCGTGTTTCCATTCGACCCCTGCCCTCCCTCACATCGCTTTCATCATCATCCGCAGGAGTTTCACATCATCGCACCCCAAGACCCGAAGGTCAATCCCCTGTCCCGCTTCCATCTGCCCCCACCTCCACACCCACCCCCCCAAAAAACAACCGGAGCCGCCACAGCAACGGTTTCCCGTGCCATGGCGGCTCCTCAATCACTCATCCGTTCAGACACCGTCCTGAACCGGATGCACTATCTCATCACTGCTTCGGCTCCGCCGCCGGCTTGTCGGCCTTCGCCGACGACACCACCCGCACCACCGTCGCCGCGTCTGCCTTCAGATAACGCTTCGCCAGTCCGTTGATGTCATCCAGCGTCACGCTCTTGAAGTCATCAATCATCGTGCGCGCCCAATCCAGCCGTTCCGGCCGCGACTGCGATGGCAGCACCACCGTCCCCAGCCAGTAGGCATTGCTCCGCCGCTGTTCCTCCAGCATCGTCAGGATCGGCTTCCGCGCCCGGTCCAGTTCATCGGCATCCGCGCCCTTCGCTGCCAGTTCCGCCCCGAGTTCCTTCGCGATCGTCCCCAGCTTCTGCGCGTCCTTCGCATCCGCCACCATCATCGCCATCAACTGCCCGTAATCACTCCACGTGTCGCTCATCATGCTCGCCACATCAGGACTGTAACTCTCACCAAGTTCCTCCCGCACCTTCTTCCGCACCCGGTCAGACAGCACCTCAGCCAGCAGCGACATCTGCCGCGACAGCTTCGCATCCTTCCGCCGATCAGTCGTCGGCCAGTAGATCAGCACACTGCTCTTCGGAATCTTCGAATCAAACCGCCATTCCTTCTGCGCCGTCCCCGCAGGAAACGCCACCTTGCGCAGCGATTCATCGTCCGTCCGCGCCGCCGCACGCGCCGGCAGCGCCCCCACCGTCGCCGCCGCAGCCTTGATCACGGCCTCCACATCCAGATCACCCACCACCCCGATCTCCAGATACCCCGTCGCCAGCGCCGGCGATAGCCACGCCTTCATCTCCTCAATCGTCCGCGCCGCCAGTTCCTCCTGCTTCGGAAACGCAAACCGATAGTCGTCACTGTGCGTAAACGCATCCACCTGCGACTGCATGATCCCCTCAGGCGTCCGCTCAACCTGCTGATAAATCGCCGGCAGACTCGCCTTGAACCGGCTCAGCCCGTCCGGACGCCAGCCCGGCGACGACAACGACGCCGCCATCAGCTGAAACTGCAGCAGCAGATCCTTCCGGTTCGTCCGCCCACTCAGCCCGAAGCTGTCATCTCCAATGCTGAAACTCAAATCCACCGTCCGCCCCGCCAGCACACGCGGCAGATCGTCAATGCTGTGCTTCTCCAGCCCGCCCGCCTCAAGATTGAACCTCGTGAACAACGCCAGTCCGGGCTGACCCTTCGGCAATGTCAGCCGCCCGTCCCCGAACGCCGCCGCCACCTCAATCGTGTCCTTCTTGAAGTCCGTCGCCTTCACATTCAATCGCACCCCATTCGCAAACGTCACCTGCGTGATCCCCAGATCCTTCACCTCTTTCCGCTCCTTCACTTCCCCAGCCGGCCCAAAATCCGTGTACGCAAACGCCGCGTCCGCTTCCTCCTTCGGTGCCTCCACCGCCTTCGCCCGACTCTTCTTCCACGCCCCCGTGATCTGATCCGCGGCATTCTCCAGCGCCAGATTCCCCGTCAGGAAAATCCGGATGTCCTCCGTCGTCCAGTCGCGCTTCAGCGCCTCATGGCACTGCTCCGGCGTCACCGTCGCCAGCTCCGCCTTCACCCACGCCGCCGCATCCGCAGGATGCATGAACACTTCCCGGTCCGAAATGTCCTTCGACAGCGCATCCGCTAGGTCCCGCGACTTCCGCGTCGGTGCCTGCGTCGCCGCATTCTCCGCCGCCGTCGCCAGATTCGCCGCCGCTTCCGCAAGCTCAGCCTTCGTAAACCCATGCTCCACCGCCGCCCTCAACCCCTGCTCCGCTGCCGCCAGCGCCTTGTCCCAGTTCTCAGGCTTCGCCGTCGCCTGCACCGACGCCGTCTCCACATAACGCATCCAGTCCTCATGCCCGGACTCCGCCGCTAGAAACGGCGACTCCGGCTTCTTCGCCGCCACTTCAAACCGTCGGTTGATCATCGCATCCGCCAGACTCCTCACCATCTTCTCCCGCCGCGTCGCCTTGTTGTCAGGACGCTGCCGCGACGGCCGCGACGTGTCAATATTGATCGTTACCTCCCCAGCCTCCTTCTCCGAATGCAGCTTCCCCTGCAATCCCGTCCCCGTCCGGATCGGCCCTAACTCCGGCCGCTTCGCCGCAATCGCCGGTGCCTTCATGTCCGTAAACCGCTTCGCAATCGCCTCACGCCACTCCTCAGGCTTCACATCCCCAGCCACAATCACCGTCATCAGATCCGGCCGATACCACTTCTTGTAGAAATCCACAAACCGCTGCCTCGGAGCCGTCTTGATCACTTCCTCCGTCCCGATCGGCAGCCGCCGCGGAATCAGCGAATCCGGCAGGCTGAACTTGAACCCCTCAATCATGCTCCGGAACCCCACGGAATCCCGCGCGTTCTTCTCACTGATGATCACCCCGCGCTCCTTATCCAGTTCCTGCGCCCCGATGATCATCCCGTCCGCCACATCCCTCATGAACAGAATCCCGCGCTCCATCAGCTCAGGCTTGTTGTCAGGCAACTCCAGCTTGTACACCGTCTCATCAAACGACGTGTGCGCATTCGTGTCCGCCCCGAACGCCATCCCCAATCGCTGGAAAAACTCCACCATCTCCCCCGCAGGATAGTTCTTCGTCCCGTTGAATGCCATGTGCTCCAGAAAATGCGCCAACCCCTGCTGGTCGTCCTCTTCCATCAGCGACCCCGCCTCAATGTGCAGCCGCAGGCTCACCCGCTTCGGCGGCTCGGCATTCGGCAGTATCTGATAGCGCACCCCATTCGGCAATCGCCCGAACACCACCTTCGGATCAGGCTTCAAATCACTCGCCTGATGCGGCCAGAACGCCGACTCAGGTGCTTCCTGCGCCCGCACCAGTGCAGGCACCGCAACAATTGTAGATAGTATCAGTGTTCGGATCATGGCTGTTTTTGTGTTGACTTATCTCAAAAGCCCTTAGCCCAAAGCGCCGCCGCGCGAAAGCCCTGTCTCGCAGTTTCACGAAATTTCCCCGTTCCATCATTCCGGTGGCACGATGCCTGCCTCAGTGCCATGGCTCGCCTGCCCGGCACCGGCCAGGCCATCCGCATGCCGCTCCTCGAAGTCAGTAACCTCCGCGTCTCGTTCCACACAAGGAACGGCATCGTCCGCGCCGTCTCCGGCGTCTCCCTCAACGTCGAAAAAGGCGCCACCGTCGGCATCGTCGGCGAATCCGGCTCCGGCAAGTCCGTCACCTGCTACGCCATGCTCGGCCTCGTCCCCATGCCCCCCGGACGCATCGACGGCGGCTCCGCCCTCTTCGACGGCAAGGACCTCCTCACCATGCCCCCGGCCGACCTCCGCAGCATCCGCGGCCGCCGCATCAGCATGATCTTCCAGGACCCCATGACGTCCCTCAACCCCACCCTCAAGGTCGGCACCCAACTCATCGAACCGCTCCAGATCCACGAAGGCCTCTCCCGTAAAGCCGCCCTCCCACGCGCCGCAGAAGCCCTCGCCGCCGTCGGCATCCGCAACCCGGAAGAACGCCTCAACCAGTACCCCCACGAATTCTCCGGCGGCATGCGCCAGCGCGTCATGATCGCCATGGCCCTCATCACCCGCCCCGAACTCCTCATCGCCGACGAACCCACCACCGCCCTCGACGTCACCATCCAGAAACAGGTCCTCGACCTCATCAAGGAACGTCAGCGCGCCCTCGGCACCGCCGTCATCCTCGTCACCCACGACCTCGCCGTCGTCAGCGAGGTCTGCGATTACGTCAACGTCATGTACGCCGGCCGTCTCGTCGAATCCGCCCCCGTCGACACGCTCTTCCGCGACCCGCGCCACGCCTACACCCGCGCCCTCATGCGCAGCGTCCCTTCCCTCCAGCCCAAAGGAGCCGTCCTCCACACCATCCCAGGCACACCCCCGGACCTCGCCTCCCTCACCCCCGGCTGCGCCTTCCGCCCACGCAACACGCTCGGCGGCCACCTCTGCCTCACCGACCGCGAACCAGACCTCATCGAGGTCTCCCAAGGCCACTTCGTCCAGAATTGCCCAGGCTGCCTCAACCACGGTCTCGCATGAACGCTCTCCTCCAACTCGACGCCGTCCGCGTCCACTTCCCCGCCCGCACCTCCCTCTTCGGCAAACGCCCGGATCCCTTCCGCGCCGTCGACGGGGTCTCCCTCGACATCGCCCCAGGCGAAATCCTCGGGCTCGTCGGCGAATCCGGCTGCGGCAAAACCACCCTCAGCCGCGCCATCATGCAGCTCCAGCCGCTCACCTCCGGCAGGATCCTCCTCGAAAACCGCGACCTCTCCTCCCTCAACGCCGCCGCCCTCCGCCTCGCCCGGCTCGACTTCCAGATGGTCTTCCAGGACCCCTACGCCTCCCTCAACCCGCGCCTCACCATCTTCAGCACCCTCGCCGAAGCCATCACCGCTCGCTCCGGCACGCTCGACCAGCCAACTCTCCGCTCCCGCGTCGCCGCTCTCATGGAACGCGTCGGCCTCAGCCCCTCCGCCGCCCTCAAATACCCTCACGAATTCTCCGGCGGACAACGCCAGCGCATCGCCATCGCCCGCGCCCTCGCTCCAGCCCCCAAACTCCTCCTCGCCGACGAACCCGTCAGCGCCCTCGACGTCTCCATCCAGAGCCAGATCCTCAATCTCCTCCTCGACCTCCGCCGCGAATTCGGCCTCACCATGCTCTTCATCTCCCATGACCTCGGCGTCGTCCGCTTCCTAGCCGACCGCGTCGCTGTCATGCAGTCCGGCCAGATCGTCGAATCCGGCAACGCCGACGACCTCATGGCCAACCCGCAGCATCCCTACACCCGCACGCTCCTCGCCGCCGCTCCAGGCCTCAAACGTCTCACTGCCTCCACGCAAGCCTGACGCCCTGACATCTCTCAAGGCGCAACACCGCGCCGCCCCCACTTCCGCCACGCCGCCCCTAGCACCAGCGCCAGCACCCACGCCGGATTCACAAACAGCACCAGCACCACCCGCCGGTACTCGATGAACGGCAGTCCCATCAGCACGCCCAGCATCAGGTGAAACCCAATCACCAGCACCCCGAACACGATCGCCGCCCTCCGGTTCAGCAATCCCACAAACGCCCCTAGCTCCAGCAGCAGTCCGCCCGTCAGCAGCACCGTCGCCACCCACGGTGCCTCCAGCAGCACCGACCCGAACGCCCGCCGCATCCCCGTCGGCTCCAGCCCATAACTGAACCGTCCTTCCTCCACCACCTTCCGCCACTGCAGCACAAAATTCCCGCTCCGCTCCAGCCACTCGCCTCCCGAATTCACCACCTTCGCAATCCCCGCCACCGTATACGCCGCCACCACCGCCTGCCGCGCCCCGTCCGCACCCGCATTCCCACCCACCACACCGGACCTAACCAACCCGCGCCACCCACCCCCGCCTCGCACCCACGCCACGAACTCACCCACCCACCACCCCAGCACCGCCAGCATCACCACCTGCCCGGAATGCCCCTGCGATCCCTGCGACAGATTCAAGGTCGACACCGACGTCTGAAAAACCAGCACATATCCCAGCGCCACCAGCGGCACCAATCCGCACGCAAACAACCCGATCGCCACAAAACACCCCGCCAGCATCGGCCCAAACCACGCCGGATCGCCCGCAAACGTAAAGTCCATCCACCGCCCGAACCCATGCGGCCGCGGCTGCGCCTTCAACCCCGACGCATGCACATGCACCCCCGCCGCCAGCACCCACGCAAACGCCGCACGCAGCAATCCCATCTCCAGTCGCCCGTGCACGATCGGCTCATAACCAATCCATCGTCTCACCCACCCGAACCATCTCCGCTCTCCAACCGCCTTCATCCTTCCCCCAGCAGTTCAGTGCTCTCGCGGATCTCCCCGCCCTCCAGCCGGTAACTCCTCCGATGCAGCCGCAGCTTCCCCTCATAAACCGGCCGCACCACTCCATTCGCCTTCCCCCGCCTCAGAAACACCAGCACTTCCTCCGCAATCATCTGCCGCTGACTCGCCGTCAGCTCGCTGCTGTGCCGCAACTCCCCCGCCGCCTTCAGGTCCGCCACCGCCCTCGTGTACACTTTCTTCAATGGCGACGACGTCACCCCGAACACATGCCCCGTCGGCACCACTGCCCCATCCTCACCAGTCACAAACAGCACACTCGTCTCCTCAGGGTTCCGACTGTACATCGGAAAATTCGAAAACGGAAACCACTCGCCCAGCACCAGACACAACCCCGTCACCACCACGGCACACCACCACGGAAACCGCGCCAGCCGCGCCGCCGTCTCTCTCAGAATCCTCTCCAGCTTCATCCCGCCCATTCAACCCCGCACCACGCCGCTGTCCACCGCATCCATCACCACCCATCACCACCCCGCCTCACGACAGAATGTCCCGGATCACATGCCCGTGTACATCCGTCAGCCGCCGCTCCAGCCCGTTGTGATAGTACGTCAGCCGCTCGTGATCCAACCCCAGAATATCAAGGATCGTCGCATGGAAATCATACACCGTCGCCACCCGGTCCACCGCCTTGTACCCGAACTCATCCGTCGCCCCGTAACTCGTCCCAGCCTTCACTCCCGCCCCCGCCATCCACGCCGTAAACCCTCCCGGATTGTGATCCCGCCCGCTCGCTCCCTTCTGGAACGTCGGCATCCGCCCGAACTCCGTGCACCACACAACAAGGGTGTCTTTCAAAAGCCCGCGCTGCTTCAAATCCGCTAGCAACGCCGCCGTCGGCTGATCCATCACCACCCCGTGCTTCGCATACTGCTCCGCCAGTACCTTGTGCCCGTCCCAGTTACTGACACCTTCCCCACCCGTCTGATACGCCCCGTTGAACAACTGCACAAACCTCACTCCCTTCTCCACTAACCGCCGCGCCAGGATGCAGTTCTTCGCATACGCCGCCTTCAGATCCTCCACCGGATTCCCCGCCGCATCCGCCCCGTACATCTTCAATATATGCGCCGGTTCACTCGAAATGTCCGCCACCTCAGGCACCGACAACTGCATCCGCGCCGCCAGCTCATAACTCGAGATCCGCGCCGCCAGCTCCGAATCCCCGGGATACTTCTCCAGGTGATGCCGGTTCAGTCTTGTTAGAAATTCCCGCGTCGCACGGTCATTCGCCTCACTCGCCATCGCCGGCCGCGCAATGTTCCTCACCGGCCGCGCCGTGTTGAAATCCGTCCCCTGAAACGCCGCCGGTAGATACCCCGATCCCCAGAAATTCCCCGCCGACTGCGGTGCCCCGCGCGGATCAGGAATCGCCACGTACGCCGGCAATGTGTCATTCTCCGTCCCTAACGCATACGTCATCCACGACCCCATGCTCGGATACGCATCCAGCGTGTTCCCCGTCGACATGAAGTTCTCCCCAGGCCCGTGCGTGTTCGTCTTCCCCGTCAGCGAATGAATGAAACACATGTCGTCCACCATCGACCCCAGATGCGGCACCAGATCCGATACCATCTTCCCGCTCTTCCCATACGGCCGGAACTCCCACGGGCTCTTCGTCAGCATCCCCTGCTCCCCCTGAAACGTGATCAGCTTCTCACCGCCAGGCATCGGCTGCCCGTGATACTTGATCAGCTCCGGCTTGTAATCAAAGGTATCAATCTGACTCACCGCCCCGGAACAGAAAATCATCAGCACGTTCTTCGCCCGCGGCTCGAAATGCGACTTCCGCGCCGCATTCGGATTCGCTGGATTGATCTCCGGCCGGATCGGCGTCGCCGCCATCCCCCGCTCCCGCGCCAGCAGTTGCGTCAGCGCAATCCCGCCCAACCCCGATACGGTCTGCGATAAAAAGCGGCGGCGGTCGAGAAACGGATGCATGGCTCCCCGCTCAAACGCTCCCCAGCCTCCCCGCCTTTCGCCCACCCTCCGACCCCTCCCCCCGCGCTTCCGGCGAAATGCCGCCCCCACCCGCACGTTCCCTCTCCAACGCCCCTCTCCCTCCTCTCCCCATGCCCTCTCTCCTCTCCCGTCGCTCTCTCCTCAAATCCGCCGCCGCCGCCTCCCTCGCCGCCCACCCTGCCTTCGCCCAATCCCCGCCCGCCAGAAAACTCCGCATCGGCTTCATCGGCATGGGCGGCCAAATCCAGGGCCACGTCTCCCGCATCCTCGAACTCGGCCACGAAGCCGCCGCCTTCTGCGACGTCGACGCCTCACAAATCGAAAATTCCCGCAAACGCCACGCCGCCGCCAATCCCACTTCCTTCTCCGACTTCCACCAGCTCCTCGCCTCCCCAGACATCGACGCCGTCGTCGTCGCCACCCCGGACCACTGGCACGCCCCCGTCTGCAAAGCCGCCATCGCCGCTGGCAAACACGTCTACTGCGAAAAACCCCTCACCCACTCCATCGCCGAAGCCCGCCAACTCCGCGATCTCTCCAAATCCTCCAAGGTCATCACCCAGACCGGCAACCAGGGCAGTTCCTCCGCCAATCTCCGCCGCTCCCTCGAACTCATCGCCGCCGACTTCTTCGGCCCCATCTCCGAAATCCACGTCTGGCACCCACCCCACGGCTGGCCCAGCGGCACCGCCCGACCCGACGGCTCAGACCCCATCCCCGCTGGCCTCGACTGGGACCGCTGGCTCGGCCCCGCACCCGCCCGACCTTACAAATCCTCCATTTACCACCCCGGCCAGTGGCGCGGCTGGTACGACTTCGGCAACGGCTCCCTAGGCGACTTCTGCTGCCACGGCTTCAACCTCCCCGTCCGCGCCCTCAACCTCGACTACCCCACACGCATCGAAATCTCCGGCTCCGGCCTCGGCCTCGAATCCTTCGCCAAAGCCTGCACGGTTCACTATCACTTCCCCGCCCGCGGCAACCGCGGCCCAGTCAAACTCCACTTCTACACCGGCGGCGACCTCCCACCCGAATCCGTCACCGCCCGCCTCCGCGAATCCACCGGCTCTCTCCCCTCCACCGGCTGTCTCATGATCGGCACCAAAGGCCAGCTCCAATGCGGTCTCTGGAACTCCGACGGCGCCATCCGCATGAACGACGACGCCCGCTTCTCATGGTTCGGCGCACACCCAGCCGCCAAAGCAATCCCCGAATCCATCCCGCGCTCCAAAGGCCAGATCGAAGAATGGATCGACGCCATCCTCGGCGGCCCCAAGGTCTTCTCCGACTTCGAACACGGCGGCCACCTCACCGAAATCGGCCTCGCCGGCATCGTCGCCCTCCGACTCCAGAAAAACATCGACTGGGACGGCCCAGCCATGAAAGCCCCCGGCACCCCAGAAGCCGACGCCTTCATCAACCCAATCCCCCGCAAGGGCTTCTGACAGCCCGAAAAAGCAAAGTGGCACGGGCATCTTGCCTGTGACCCTCAATGCCAAAGTCTCAACATGGCAGCCATCGAGATGCCAGCCCCCTCCTTCCCCAATCCCAGCCCAACCCCCTCCCCGCCCCAATCCATCTCTCCTCTCTTGAACTAGACAACCGTCCGCCCCCGCCGTTGTCTGGAAGTATCGCATGCCTCCCGTCCCGCACGGCCGGGCCGCTGCCCCGTTCTCTCTGATGTCCCCGCTCCGCTCTCTCCTCCGCCAGCTCCCCGCTGCCGCCTTCCTCCTCGCGTCCTGCTCCTCCCTGCCTCGCCCCGCTTCCCACATCGACATCCCGCCCGCATACCAGCAGGCCTCCGCCGTCAATGCCCCGCTCCCACCAGAAGACCTCTCCAATTGGTGGCGCCGCTTCGGCGACCCCGTCCTCCAGCAACTCATCGATAACGCCCTGACATCCAGCCCGGACCTCCGCTCCGCCGCCGCCAAGGTCGACGAAGCCCGCGCCCGCCGCCGCATCCAGCAGGCCGCTCTCCTCCCCTCCCTAACCGCAGGCTTCTCCGCCACCGGCACCCAGACCGACCGCAAATCCATCCCCGCCATCGGTGCCGAAGACTACCGCGCCACCACCGACGCCTCATGGGAAATCGACCTCTCCGGCCGTCTCCGCGCCAACCTCCGCGCCGCCTCCGCCGACGCCGACCAGGCACTCGAAAACGCCCGCGCCATCCGCGTCTCCCTAGCCGCTGAAGTCGCCGCCGCCTACATCGACCTCCGCTCCGCCGAAACCCAGTCCGCCGTCTACGCCCGCAACGTCAAAGCCCGCACCGGCACCACCGACATCACCCGCTGGCGCGAACAAGCCGGCGAAGGCAGCGCCCTCGAATCCCGTCAGGCCGACACCGCCCTCGATCAGGCCCGCGCCGCCATCCCGCCACTCCAGCAACTCATCAGCAAAACCCGCAACCGTCTCTCCCTCCTCTCAGGCCTGACCCCCGGCTCGCTCGACTCCCTCCTCTCCTCCTCACACCCCATCCCCTCTCCCCCGCCCATCCCCGGTACCGGCATCCCCGCCGACCTCCTCCGCCGCCGCCCCGACATCCGCGCCACCGAGCGCGCCCTCGCCGCCGCCGCCGCCCGCACGCAATCCTCGGAACGCGAACGCTTCCCTTCCCTCACATTATCCGGTTCCATCAACTCCGACGCCCTCAACGCCTCCTCGATCTTCTCCCCCGACGTCGCCGCCGCCCGCGCCGCCGGCAATCTAACCACTCCCATCTTCAACGCCGGCCGAATCCGCGCCGGCATCGCCGCCCGCGCCGCCCTCGAACAGCAGGCCCTCGCCGCCTACGAATCCTCCGTCCTCCGCGCCCTCTCCGAAGTCGAAGACGCCCTCATCGCCGTCCGCCGCACCTCCGAACGGCTCGTCACCCTCGACCGCGCCGTCGCCTCGGCCCGCGAAGCCGAACGTCTCGCCAGTCTCAGCTACCGCTCCGGCCAGGTCGACCTCCTCCAGGTCCTCGACGCCCAGCGCACGCTCCTCAGTCTCGAAGAACAGGACACCATCGCCCGCGGCAATCTCGCCAACGCCCACATCCAGCTCTGCAAGGCCCTCGGCGGCGGCTGGCAATCCTGACAAATCCCCTCTCTCCCGCTCCCCATGCCCTCACCGTCCGATCCCGCCCCCGCGCCCGCCAAAGGCTCTCTCGCCGCCACCATCGCCGCCGCCAGACCACGCCCGCGCCGCCGTCTCCTCATCATCTCCCTCTCCCTCGCCGCCGCCGCCCTCGCCACATGGTTCTTCCTCTCTAACCGCCCGCAGGAATCCACCCGCCCGGCCTTCATCACCGAACCCCTCACCCGCGGCAGCATCAATCTCACCATCACCGCCACCGGCAATCTCGAACCGACTAACAAGGTCACCATCGGCAGCGAACTCTCCGGTACCACCACCGAGGTCTACGTCGACATCAATGACCACGTCACCAAAGGCCAGCCCCTCGCCCGCATCACCGTCCGCCGTCTCCTCCAGCAGACCACCAGCAGCAAGGCCGCCATCAACGCCGCCTCCGCCCGCGTCGCCCAGGTCGAAGCCGCCCTCGCCGAATTCAAAGCCACTCTCGAACGCCGCCGCGAACTCCACCGTCTCAGCGGCGGCCAGACACCTAGCAAAGCCGACATGATCGCCGCTGAAGCCGCCGTCGCCCGCTCCAAGGCCGACCTCGGCAGCGCCCACGCCGAGGTCGCTCAGGCCCAGGCCAACATGGAAGCCAACGAGGACGACGAAACCCGCTCGGTCATCCGCTCACCCATCGACGGCATCGTCCTCAAACGCACCGTCGAACCGGGCCAGACGGTCGCCGCCAGCTTCACCGCCCCGGAACTCTTCATCATCGCAGAATCCCTCGAACACATGAAACTCAAGGTCGCCGTCGCCGAAGCCGACATCGGCCGGGTCCAGAAAGGCCAGCTCGCTTCCTTCACCGTCGACGCATGGCCGGACCGCGCCTACTCCGCCAAAGTCACCAAGGTCTCCTTCGGCTCCAAAATCACCGACAACGTCGTCACCTACGAAACCGAACTCGAGGTCGCCAACAACGACCTCAGTCTCCGCCCAGGCATGACCGCCACCGCCGACATCCGCGTCGCCGACGCCACCAACGAACTCCTCGTCCCTAACGCCGCCCTCCGCTTCGACCCCGCCGCCGTCGTCGCCGCACCCCCGAAGAAAACCTTCCTCCAGAGTCTCATCCCCAGCCCCCCGCGCCGCGGCATGTCAGGCCAGCCCGCCGCCGGCACCCCGCCTCCTCCCAAAACCCCCGGCCAAGCCCGCGTCTTCCTCCTCCTCAACGGCCAACCCCACCCAGTCACCGCCAGAACCGGCCTCAGCGACGCCCGCTTCACCGTCATCTCCGGCGAAAACCTCACAGAAGGCACCCCCGTCATCACCCGCGCCGCCCCGCCCTCCGACCCATGAGCACGCCCCCGCCGCCGCTCATCACGCTCCGCAGCCTAACGAAGGTCTACGGCCAGGGCGACGCCGCCTTCCTCGCCCTCCGCGGGGTCGACCTCGACGTCGCCAAAGGCGAGTTCCTCGCCATCATGGGCCCCAGCGGCTCAGGCAAATCCACCCTCATGAATCTCCTCGGCTGTCTCGACACGCCCTCCGCTGGCTCCTACCTCTACGACACCATCGCCGTCGAATCCCTCACCAGCGACCAGCGCTCCATCCTCCGCCGCCACGCCTTCGGCTTCATCTTCCAGGGCTTCAATCTCCTCGCCCGCACCTCCGCTCTCGAAAACGTCGAACTCCCCCTCCTCTACCGCGGCATGTCCCGCTCGGACCGCCGCGACGCCTCCGCCGCCGCCCTCACCGCCGTCGGCCTCGGCAACCGCACCGCCAGCACCCCAGCCGAACTCTCCGGCGGCCAGCAGCAGCGCGTCGCCATCGCCCGAGCCATCGTCACCAACCCTAGCACGCTCTTCGCCGACGAACCCACCGGCAATCTCGACTCCCGCACCACGAGCGAAATCATGGACCTCCTCCGCAACCTCAATGAGGCCCGCGGCATCACCATCCTCATGGTCACCCACGAAGACGATGTCGCCGCCTGCGCACGCCGCACCGTCAGCGTCCGCGACGGGCTCATCGAATCCGACCTCCGCACCCGCCCCTGACTATCCCCATGCTCTGGAACGCCTTCGCCATCGCCCTCCGCGAAATCCGCCGCAATCTCACCCGCGCCTTCCTCACCGTCCTCGGCGTCATCATCGGCGTCGCCGCCGTCATCACCATGGTCACCCTCGGCAAGGGCACCACCCAGGCCGTCAAAAACCAGATCTCCAGTCTCGGCAGCAATCTCCTCGTCATGCGCCCAGGCCGCGGCTTCGGCGCACGCTCCGCCTCCGCCGGCATCCCCCAGTTCTCCGAGGCCGATGTCCGCGCCCTCTCCGCACAGATCCCCGGCATCGCCTCCATCGCCCCAGTCAGCAGCGCTTCCCTCGGAGCCGTCTTCCGCCAGAAAGCCCGTTCCTCACAAGTCACCGGCACCACCACCGACTACTTCTCCATCAATAAATGGTCCCTCGCCGACGGCCGCTTCTTCAACCAGGAAGACTACCGCTCAGGCCACGCCGTCTGCGTCATCGGCCGCACCATCGTCCAGAATCTCTTCGAATCCGAAAACCCCGTCGGCCACAAAATCCGCATGGGCCACGCCTCCCTCGAGGTCATCGGGGTCCTCGCCACCAAAGGCCAGTCCGGCATGGGCGATCAGGACGATACCATCATCGTCCCCCTGACAACTCTCCAGCGCCGCCTCACCGGCCGCACTTCCTCACGCAGCATCTCCAGCATCTCCATCTCCGCCGTCGAAGGCTCTAACAGCGCCGCCCTCATCGCCGAAATCGCCTCCCTCATGCGCCAGCGCAGAAACCTCCAGTCCAACGAGGACGACGACTTCAATATCTTCGACACCCGCCAGATCGCCGAAACCCTCAGCTCCTCCACCCGCATGATGACCACTCTCCTCGCCGCCGTCGCCGGGGTCAGTCTCTTCGTCGGCGGCATCGGCATCATGAACATCATGCTCGTCTCCGTCACCGAACGCACCCGCGAAATCGGCATCCGCCTCGCCATCGGTGCCCGCGCCCGCGATGTCCTCCTCCAGTTCCTCGTCGAAGCCATCACCCTATCCTCCGCAGGCGGCGTCGCCGGGGTCCTCATCGCCTTCGCCCTCTGCTCAGGCCTCGCCAGTCTCATCAAGGTCGAATTCGTCTTCGACCCCGTCATCAACTCCATCGCCTTCCTCTTCTCCCTCGCCGTCGGCATCATCTTCGGCTTCACCCCCGCTCGCAGAGCCGCCAAACTCGACCCCATCAACGCCCTCCGCCACGAATAATCACCCCGGCACCCTCAATCCGCCATCCCAATCAGCACCCGCACCCTCCCGACTCGCCTCACCTGCCACCACACCAGCGCACACACCCAGAACCACATCCCCTGACTCATGATCGCAATGTAAGGAATGTCCACAAACCCTTCCCGGTCATTGCTATGGATCCAGAACAGGTCCGCCAGCTCAATCGGCAGGAACCAGAACCCCACCCAGCCCCAGTAGAAAATCACCGGCTGCACCAACAGAAACCACCGCACCGCACGCCGCGTCCCCGTCACAATCAGCCACAGCAACACCCCGTGCGCCCCCAGCAGCCCCCAATGCTGCAGAACATTCCCGCTGTTCATCTGCTCCAGCGCATGCGCCACATCCGCATTCCTCAGCAGGGTCCCGTAATGCTCCGCCGAAAACACATCGTTGAACCCCATCGGCCTCCCCAGCGAATCCACCTCGTCATAGGACGTCGCCGCCACCCCGCCCCGAAGCCACGCCGACCCCGCCAGCACCACCACACTCAATAGCACCGCCACCACCAACGGCCACATTGCCAGTGCCGGTGGCGGTTCGCCCTCCATATCGATATCCGGAACACGGTTCACCCGGCCATCCTGTCACCTCCGTTTGAATTGCGCAACCGCCTTACCACCAACTGTCAATCCTCAAATTTCTCCTGCAATCAGCGCTCGCAGTCAGCAATCCCTCGCGCTAGTATCCTCAGGGCAGCTCCGTTTCCAGAGCCCAGCCCCTACCTTCTAAACCAATAACCTCAGCATGAAATCACTCCGCCCCCTCCTCGGGCTCCTCGCAGCCTCCGCCCTCCTCGCCCCGGCCCACAAGGCCAGCGCCGCCGCCTTCACCGGCATCTTCACCTTCGGCGATAGTCTCTCAGACTCCGGTAACACCAGCCTCGCCTCCGGCGGCCTCCGCCCAGGCGCTGCCTACTTCAACGGCCGCTTCTCCAATGGCCCCGTCTGGGTCGAAACCCTCACCGCCAACCTCGGCCTCACCGGCACATTCCCATCCATCCTCGGCGGCAGAAACTTCGCCTTCGGCGGCGCCAATACCACCACCGGCGGTCTCGTCCCCACCATCTCCCAGCAGGCCGCAGGCTTCCTCGGCAGCGGCGGCTCCTTCCTCCCCACCGACCTCGTCGTCGTCTGGGGCGGCGCCAATGACTTCTTCTCCGGCCAGACCAATCCCGCCATCCCCGCCGGCAACATCTCCAGCATCATCTCCACCCTCGCAGGCGCTGGTGCCAGAAACTTCCTCGTCCCCAACCTCCCGGACCTCGGCGACACCGCTGAATCCATCGCCTCAGGCGACCCCCTCGTCATCGCCGGTTCCTCAGCCTTCAGCGTCGCCTTCAATACCGCCCTCCTCTCAGGAATGAATTCCCTCGAATCATCCCTCGGCGTCACCATCTACGACCTCGACGTCTATAGCCTTTCCAAGGACATCAAAAACAACCCCGCCACCTACGGCATCACCAACACCACCCAGGCCGCCCTCCTCACCGGTAACGCCGCCAGTGCCTCCCAATACGTCTTCTGGGACGGCGTCCACCCCACCGCTCGCGTCCACGACATCATCGCCCAACGCGCCCTCGCTGTCGTCCCGGAACCCACCAGCGCCTTCCTCGTCTTCATCACAGGCTCGCTCGTCGCCCTCCGCCGCCGCCGCGCCGCCTGATACCCACTCCCCGTAACCTCTCCTCAGCCTCCGGGAACTCGCTTCCCGGAGGCTTTTTCATGCCCAAATACGCACACACGGACCCAAGCGCCCGAAACGTCGACGCTCCTCCCATGGTCACACCCATCACGCGGGCCAACCCGCCCAACCCAACCACCACTCCAATGAAACCCTCCCTCCTCCCTCTCTTCGCCTCCCTCCTCTCCGCCACCTCCCTCCACGCCCAGGACCCCGCCGGACCCCCTCCTGCACGCAACCCTGCGCCCCCAAATGAACTCCAACCACCCCAGCCTCCCCAGCCTCCCCAGCCTCCCCAGCCTCCCCAGCCACCACAGCTCTCGGGCCCAGGCGAACGCGCCCCCCACCAACTCGACCACCCTCCCGGCGACGCCCCGCGCCCCCAGCAACTGCGCCGTCCCAACGCCCCACAACCCCAGGGCCCGGGCTTCCGCCGCCCCAACGCCCCACAACCCGCCCCAGCCATCTCCCCGCGCGCCATCGCCAACATCGAACAAATGGCCCGCGCCAAGGCAGCCGAAGGCCATCCCGATGAAGCCATGGAACTCCTCCAGCTCATCGGTTCCCTCCGCTCCCCTCAAGGCCAACGCCCCAACCTCCCCCCGCAGCCATCACAACCTTTCCCCGCCGTCCCTAACGCCCACGGCAGGACCGCCCCCTCCCGGCCCAATGCCGAGATCCACCAGAAGCTCCAATCCTTCCAGCAACAGCTCATGGCCCTCCGCAATGAGCTCAATGCCCTCCGCCACCAGACCGCCCAGCCGCCCGCCCCACACGCCGCCCCTTTCCATTCCCCCGATACCCTCAAACGCATCGCCAAAGCTCGTCTCGAATCCCCTTACGGCCCGCGCTTCGACAAAGACGGCAGCGCCATCCGCGAACTCCTCGAAAAACGCCTCGCCGATCTCCGCGCCCCCAAAAAACTCAAGGAACCCCGCAAGGACAGTCCCGACGGCAAAAAACAACGCAAATCCAAGGAAAAACCCGAATCCAAAGACGCCCCCAAACACGACGCCCCCAAGGAACCAGAAGCCGACTCTCACAAAAAGGACGCCGACCATCACGAGGGTGACCACGCCGAACCCAAGGCCTCTGACGACCACAAGGAAGAACACAAGGACGCCGAACCGAAGCACGACGCCGAACCCAAACACGACGCCGCCGCCGACCACGACGAAGACGATCATGAAGACGCCGACGACCACGATGAAGACGAAGACGAGGCCGACGACGACGACCACAAGGAAGAACACAAGGGCGGCGAAAAGGAAGAACCCAAGGAAGGCTGAACCCCGCCCCCTGACACTTCCAGGCTAACCACCAATCCTCTCAGCCCGGCCTCAGCCATGGTGCCCCCACGCACCAGTCTGTCGCCGGGCTTTTTGCTGCCCGCGTCACACCCCTCCACCCGCCGCCGCCCGCTCCAACTGCTCCGCCAGTCCCTCCCGCGCCGCCGCCACTCCCTTATACTCCGCCACCGGCTCCGTCATCGTCCGCAACGCCTCCGCTAACCCCAGCGCCGCCCCCCTCACCCGCGCCACCTCATCCAATCGATGCGACGTCACCCGAATCGCAAACAGCACCCCGCCACTCCCTAACCCCGCAAACAACTGCTCCTCCAGCCGCAGCCACGCCCCATCCAGCGCCGCCCCAGCCCCCAACCTCGCCACCGCCCGCCGCGGATGATGATCCCGACCCGGATCCGCACTCAATCCCCAGTTGTCCCGGCACCACACCGACCCCGGCCCCAGCCGATCCAGAAACACCGCAATACTCTTCCCCAACCCCTCCTCCAACCCAGGCACCGGCCCATGCACCTCCGCCACCGTCTGCCCAGCCTTCTCCCGCAGCGACCACCCCGACGCAAAACACACCACCCCAGCCCGCACCCGAAACTCCCCACAACCATCCCGCTCCAGCACCATCCAATCCGTCTCCACTTCCTCCGCCGCCTCCCGAATCCCCATCAACCCCAGCCCAGTCCACCCCCTCATCAACCCCAGCGCCTCCTCAACCCCCACACTCACCCCCTCCGGCTCCAGCACATACTCCTCCCACGCCTCCGCCACCAACCGACGCCGCTCCGCCAGCACCGCCGCCGCCTCCCGCCCACGACCAAAAAACCCCACCCCCTCCCCACGCCTCATCCCCATCGCAAATCGATACGCCCGCCCCGGCAGCAACCGCAGCCACTCCGCTTCCGTCAATTCCCGCCCATCATTCACCCCACCCCACTCCCCCATCCCCAACCCACCCGCAACCGCCTCCTCCCCACCCCATTTTCTCCCACCCACCCCGTTGACAGCTCCCTCCTCCAGCTTACTCTCCCACACTCACGATCGGCGGAGTAGCCAAGTGGTAAGGCAGAAGTCTGCAAAACTTCCATTCGCGGGTTCGATTCCCGCCTCCGCCTCCATCTCCAAGCCAAAGTGGCACGGGCTTCCAGCCTGTGACCCTCTACGCAGAAGTCGCCACCCAAGCAAAGTGGCACGGGCTTCCAGCCTGTGACCTCAATGGCAAAGTCTCCATGCAAGCAAAGTGGCACGGGCATCCTGCCTGTGACCTCAAACCCTAATGGCGCTAGGATAAGCCCGGGTGACCACTGAATCTGAACCAAGACTGACCGGCAATCTCACCCGAAGTCCTCTCTCATCTTTGCGCCATCCACCTCCGACCCGTGTCCCATCGGGACACCGTATCCCAGCCCAGAGCATCGCTCTGGGCACACCACCACCCCGCCCTCCTCGCCGCCCTGCGCGAGACCCAACCAACCGACCAAGTCACCGACCAAGTCAAAACCCTCCTCGACTGCCTCGGCAACGCCACCCTCAGCGCCACCGAAATCATGCAGCGCCTCGGCCTCTCCCACCGCCCCACCTTCCGCCGCAATTATCTCGACCCAGCCCTCGCCGCCAACCTCATCGCCCGCACCCGCCCGGACAATCCCAACAGCCGCCTCCAGAAATACCACCGCATCACATCCACCCACCCCTAGCACTCACCCAGCAGGGTACTCCGGGCCTCACTCACCGATGACCCCGGAAGCGCATTCAAGCATGCTGATCACTGACGCCCTGCCATACTGGCTGCGCCTCCTTGCCGCCACCAAAGTCCTCCCAGCCTCACGCCTCACAGATCTCACCAGCGAATCCACCCAACTCGTCGCTATCCTCACAACCATCGTCCGCAACACCCGAGCCCGGAAATCGTAACCAGGAACCCAGGCATCCCCCTCCGACACCCCCAATCCCCCAGGATCTCACCATCCCCCGTTTTCTATTCACGATTCTCAATTTTCAATTTCCACCCGCCCGCACCACCAGCCGGAAGAACCGGTAGCCCGCACTATCCGGAATCGTGACCGAACGCACATTCGTTGGAGCCGCCGGCGGAATCACCGTCATCTGCGCATCGCTCAGCACAGACCAGCTCACAAGGTCCGCCGAACCCTCGATTACCTCGAACCCATCCGGAACGCCAGTCGCCCTTGGATACTCCAGCACCGTCGCCCCATCGCCCCTCCTCACCACCAGCGGCAGCGCTCCCGGAGCCCCCGGATTCAATCCCATCAGATATTCCACCCCGTTCGGAACCCCATCCTTGTCAGGATCCGCTCCCAGTCCCCGCGCCTCCGCAGGAATCCCCGCCGGCAGCGCCCCGCCTGCCCACAACGCATACGCCACCTGCGACGCCGATCCACTCGGAGCAAACCCCAGGTTCATCCGCACCGCCCCGAGCGCACCCGCAAACCCATCAATCACCAGCGCATAACTCGCCCCCGCCGTCACCGGCACCGAGATCCGGCTCGATGTCAGCCCCGGAGCCCCGTCATCATTGCTCGCCACTAGCGTCAGCGCACTCACCGACGGCCCGGAATACATCGCCAACCGGGTGTCGATCGAACTCCCAATCGTGTCCACCGTCAGCGTCCCGGCAAATGGCGCCGTCCACCGCCACCAGACCGATCCCCGCGGCAGGCTGCCCGCATGGCTAGGCTCGCCAGCCTCCGCCGACGCACCGGTGCTCGTCGCATTGATCGTCGCAGAAAACACCGATGCCAGATCCGCAGCCGCCGCAAACGCATCATTCGCAGGCGCAGGCACGATCGTCGTCCTCGCAATCGTAAACCCGAAATCCCCCATCGCCTCCGCAACCGCCGACCCGACCACCAGATGATAGGTTGTCCCCGCCACCGCCCGGAAAACCACCCGGCTGTTCGCATCCAATCCACTGATGTTATCGTTCGATGCCACCGGCGTCAGCGTCTTGACCGTTCCCCCGGTGTAAACCGCCAGCACCGGATCAAAATCCGCACCCAGCGTCGTCACCATCGCATCCATCGTCAGCGGGGCCGTCCACGACCACCAGACTGTATGATTCGCCGCCCGTCCCGCATGCCCCGGCTCCCCGGCTTCCATCGTCGCCCCCGCATTAGTGCCCGCCACCGAAAGCGCCACCGCATTGCCCAGCGCCCGCCGGTTCGCAAACTGATCATTCGGCGGAGCCACCAGATTCACCGTCAATTGCAGCGCCCCGCTCGCCCCGTTGAACCCATCCACCGCAATGTAGTAACTCGTGCCTGCCACCGCGGCAAAACTCAGTCCGCTCTGCAGCGTCCCGCCCGTCGCATCATCATTCGATTCAATCAATGTCAGCGCCTCCACCGAGGTCCCCGTATAGACCGCCAGCAGTGTGTCGACACTGCTCCCTAGCGTGTTCACCGAAACCGTCGTCGTCACCGGTGCCGTCCACTTCCACCACACACTCCGCACCGCCGCATTGTACGCATGCTCCGGCTCACCTGCCTCAGCCGTCGCATTCGCATTCGTCCCAGTCACCGCGATCGGCCGCTCATCACCAAGATCAATCGCCGCCCCAAAATTGTCATTCACCGGAGGCGTCGGCGGCAGCCCCGGCTTCACCGTCAGCACCACCCCGCCAGTCGCCCCGCGAAAACCATCCACCGCCACCAGATAAACCGTCCCAGCCACCGCCGGAAAGGTCACCCGGCTCGTCGTCACCCCGCGCGCCGCCTGATCATTCGATATCACCAGCGTCAGCCCATCCACCGCCCCGCCCGTATAAACCCCGAGCACCGTGTCAAACTCGCTCCCAGCCGTCTCGATCGTGATCAACTCGGACTTCGTGCACGTCCACTTCCACCAGACCGACGCCGTCGCCGCACTCCCCGCATGCACCGGCTCTCCAGTCTCCGCCGTCGCCCGTGCATTGAATCCTTCCACCGTCACCGGCAATTCCCCAGTCACCTCCTCGGCGTGAACAAACTCGTCGTTCCCCGCCGCAGCATAGTCCAAGGTGAACGCAATGCTCCCCCCCGACGCAAACGTCCCGGGCGTATCCACCGCAATCGCATACGTCGTCCCTGATTGCGCTAGAAACGTCACCCGCTCATCCCCCGGCTCAGTGCTCTGCACCACCGGAACCAGCGACCCTAGCACACTCCCCGTATACACCGCCA
>JAIXVE010000186.1 GCA_027483175.1 Verrucomicrobiaceae bacterium
ACACCACCCCCTTGATCGCCGGCCACGGGTCATAACCCTCCAGCACAAAATCCTCATAGCGGAACTCCTCCAGTTCCCGCCGCTCCGGATTCAGCTTCATCACCGGCAGCGCCCGCGGCTCGCGGCTCAGCTGTTCCTCCACCTGCTCCAGATGATTCAGGTAAATGTGCAGATCACCAAAAGTATGCACAAACTCCCCCGGCTTCAGCCCCGTCACCTGCGCAACCATCATCGTCAGCAGCGCATAACTGGCAATGTTGAACGGCACCCCCAGAAACAGATCCGCACTCCGCTGGTAAAGCTGGCAGCTCAGCGTCCCCTCCTCCGTATCCACATAAAATTGAAACAGCGAATGACACGGCGGCAGCGCCATCCGCGGCACATCCACAGGATTCCACGCACTCACGATCAGCCTCCTGCTGTCCGGCCTCGTCCGGATGTCCCTCACCACCCCGCCCAATTGGTCAATCACACTCCCGTCCACCCCTTCCCAACGCCGCCACTGCTTCCCGTACACCGGCCCCAGCTCCCCGTCCCCATCCGCCCACTCATCCCAGATCCTGACACCATTCTCCTTCAGATACCGCACGTTCGTATCCCCGGCAATGAACCACAGCAGTTCATGAATCACCGACTTCACATGCACCTTCTTCGTCGTCACTAGCGGAAATCCAGCCCGCAAGTCAAACCGCGCCTGCGCCCCGAACGCCGAAATCGTCCCCGTCCCCGTCCGGTCACTGCGCCGCTTGCCGTGCCCCAGCACGTGCCTCAGAAGATCGTGATACTGCTGCATGGTTCGCTCCGTTCAAATTGTCAGGACCCACTCCCCGCTCCCGGCACCGCCGCCTTCTCCACAACCTTCTCCTTCTCCGCACTCTTCTTCTTCCCGGCCTTCACCGGCTCCTCAAACCGCGACCGCGCCCCGTCGCTCGTCTGATCATCACCAGTGCTGAACTTCCCGTCCGCTCCCGCACTCGTCGCCCGATACCGCCCCTCCACCAGCTCATGCCGCAACGGCTGCCCCCACGCATCCACAAACCGATTCCCCCGCGCCACCGCCGACCGACCCGCCAGAAATCCATCCTGCACCACCTCCCCATCCACCCCCTTCCGCCGCGTCATCTGCAGCACAAACCGATCCTGATCCCCCACCGCAGGCTCAACCTCCATCACCCCTCCCGGATCCCCCTCCGCCGCCACTTCCTTCCCCCCACGCACCGCCGCCGCACGCTCCTCCACCGCCCCGCGCAAATCCGCCAGCAATTCCTCATTCGCACTCGCCAGCATCGCCGGCACCACCTCCCCCTCCCACGTACGCCAAATGGCCGCAGCCACCCCGGCCACGACCACCACCGCAGGAACCCACGTCTTCATTATCTTCACCCCCCTCCCTGAACACCGTCCCGGCTTTTCGCAATCGAGTTAAATTCGCCCCTCACCCCTCGCTACCAGCCATTCACCACTTTACTATTCACTATTTCCAATTTCCAATTTCTCATGTCAGACGCCGGCCAGACCCCCATGATGAAGCAGTACCACGCCATCCGGCGGTCCCTGCCTCCCGACGTCATCCTCTTCTACCGGCTCGGCGACTTCTACGAAATGTTCTTCGAAGACGCCAAATCCGCCTCCGCCATCCTCAACCTCGCCCTCACCAAACGCAACGACATCCCCATGTGCGGCGTCCCCTTCCACGCCGCCGAAGGCTATATCGCCAGACTCGTCAAAAGCGGCCGCCGCGTCGCCATCGCCGAACAAACCGCCGAAGCCGTCCCCGGTAAACTCGTCGAACGCGAAATCTCCCAGATCATCTCCGCTGGCTCCGTCATCGACCTCAACATGCTCGAAAGCCGGCGCAACAACTACCTCGCCGCCGTCTTCCGCTCCAGCCCCAAATCCCTCGGCCTCGCCTTCGCCGACCACACCACCGGCGAATTCCGCGCCGCCGAATTCTCCTCCCTCGACGAACTCCTCGACGAACTCAGCCGCCTCCAGCCCGCCGAACTCCTCCACAGCGACGACCAAACCGGCGAATTCGCCGCCCTCCACGGTGCCACCGCCCTCGAACCATGGCCCTTCCTCCTCGACCAGGCCCGCCACCTCCTCCTCGACCACTTTAAGGTCCAATCCCTCGACGGCTTCGGCCTCGCCGACCTCACCGCCGCCACCTGCGCCGCCGGTGCCATCCTCCACTACCTCCGCGACGTCCTCCGCCGCAACATCTCCCACCTTCGCCGCCTCCAGCGCGCCACCAGCGACCACACCGTCATCATCGACGCCGCCAGCCGCGCCAACCTCGACCTCGTCTCCCATCGCAACGGCCACGAACACTCGCTCCTCGCCGCCCTCGACCGCACCTGCACACCCATGGGCGCCCGCAAACTCCGCGACTGGATCCTCCACCCGCTCCGCGACCCCGAACCACTCATCGCCAGACAGGACGTCATCGCCGCCTTCATCAGCCACCCGTTCCTCCTCTCCAAAACCCGCGAATCCCTCCGCTCCATCCGCGACATCGAACGCACCCTGACAAGACTCAATCAGTCCGGCAACGCCCGCGACATGCTCGTCCTCGGCCAGTCCCTCGCCCAGATCCCCGACGTCCGCGCCCACCTCGACGCCCTCGGCCCCGACCTCACCCTGACAACTTCCCTCAGACCCGCCCTCGCCGACTTCACCGAGGTCACCTCCCTCATCTCCAGCGCCATCGTCGACGAACCTCCCGCCACCACCAAAGAAGGCGGCATGCTCCGCGACACATGGCACCCGGAACTCGACATCCTCCGCCGCGCCAGCTCCGAAGGCAAACAATGGATCGCCGACCTCCAGACCCGCGAAATCGAACGCACCGGCATCACCAGCCTCAAAGTCAAATTCAACGCCGTCTTCGGCTACTTCATCGAAATCACCAAATCCAACCTGGCCAAAGTTCCGGACGACTACACCCGCAAACAAACCACCGCCAACGGCGAACGCTACATCACCCCGGAACTCAAACAGATGGAGGACCGCATCCTCGGTGCCGACGAACGCGCCAAACGTCTCGAGTACGAGGAATTCCAATCCCTCCGCGCCCGCGTCCTAACCAGCATGGCCGCCATCCAGGACGCCGCCGACGCCCTCGCCTCCATCGATGTCCTCGGCGGTCTCGCCGAAACCGCTCGCCTCTTCAACTACTGCCGCCCCATCCTCAACAACTCACTCTCCCTCTCCATCAAAGACGGCCGCCACCCAGTCCTCGACCAGAACCTCACCGAAGAAAAATTCGTCCCCAACGACGTCCTCCTCGAACCCGTCGAAAACCGACTCGTCATCCTCACCGGACCTAACATGGCCGGAAAATCCACCTACATCCGCCAGGTCGCCCTCCTCACCCTCATGGCCCAGACCGGCAGCTTCATCCCCGCCGCCCACGCCGAAATCGGCCTCGTCGACCGCATCTTCACCCGCGTCGGCGCCAGCGACGACCTCTCCCGCGGTCAGTCCACCTTCATGGTCGAAATGAACGAAACCGCCGCCATCCTCAACAACGCCTCCGCCCGCAGTCTCGTCATCCTCGACGAAATCGGCCGCGGCACCGCCACCTTCGACGGCCTCGCCATCGCATGGTCCGTCGCTGAACACCTCTGCGACTCCATCCAGTGCCGCACCATCTTCGCCACCCACTACCACGAACTCACCGCCCTCTCCGACCGCCGCCCCTCCGTCCGCAACGCCAATGTCGCCGTCCGCGAATGGAACGACCGCATCATCTTCCTCCGCAAAATCCTCCCAGGCGCAGCCGACAAAAGCTACGGCATCCAGGTCGCCCGCCTCGCCGGTCTCCCCCAGCCCATCATCGACCGCGCCCGCGAAATCCTCACCAAACTCGAAGCCACCGCCCCCAAAGGCGACGCCTCAGACTCCGCCTCAGACTCCCCCCGCAAATCCCGCCCCCGCAAAGCCGCCGACGCCAGCGACATCGACGGCCCAGTCTCCAATCAGGTCGAACTCGATCTCTTCTGACCGGAATTCCCAACCCGGCTTCCTAACAGGCGCTCACGCCCCCGGCTCTTCCTTGTCCGCCCGCGCCAGCGACGCCTTCGCCTCCTTCCGCGCGTTGATCCACGCAATCACCGGCGGCAGCAGGCTCACCCCGATCACCCCGAGAATGATCAGCTCGAAGTGCTTCTTCACGATCGGAAAATCCCCGAAAATATACCCCGCCCCCGCACACACCACCACCCAGAAAAACGCCCCC
>JAIXVE010000365.1 GCA_027483175.1 Verrucomicrobiaceae bacterium
CACCCGCTCCCCCAAGCTCGCCGCCATCGCCCGAATCCCCGCCACCACCCCGCTCACGGTCTCCTCCAAGGTCGACGTCCCCGCCGTCACCCCCACCAGCTCCACACCCTCAAACCACTCCGCTCGCAAATCCGCCGCCGTCTCCACCTGCCACGCCACCCTCCCCAATCGCCGCGCCGTCTCCACCAGCTGCCGCGTGTTGTTGCTGTGCCGCCCCCCCACCACAATCACCACCTCGTTCCCCAGACACAATTCCTCCAGCGCCGTCTGCCGGTCCTTCGTCGGCTGACACACCGTGTCCCGAAACTCCACCTCCGACCCCGGCCTCGCCCGCCGCAACGCCGCCACCAATCCCTCCACATATCGCTTCGGCTGCGTCGTCTGGCTCACCACCCCATACCGCGCCGCCTCAGGCAATCGCGCCAGGTCCGCCTCCGTCTCCACCACCGTCGCCCCCGGAAAATCCCCCGTCAATCCCCTAACTTCCACATGCCCAGCCGTCCCGATCACCACAGGATGACACCCCGCAGCCACCAGCACCGCCAGCGCCCGATGCGCCCGCTTCACCAGCGGACAAGTCGTGTCCACCACCCGGTAACCCGCCGCCTCCCATCCTCCACGCACCCCATCCGATGCCCCATGCGCCGTGATCATCACCCGCTCCGTCCCACTCTCCCCCACCGCCTCCAACCGCCCGCGCCTCACCCCCAATCCCCTCATCCGCTCCTCCACCACCGGATTGTGAACCAGCTCGCCTAACACCGTCAACGGCCCCGCCCCAGCCGCCTCCTCCGCCGCCTTCAACGCATCCCTCACCCCGAAACACATCCCGTAATGCTTCGCTAAAGTAATCTTCATGCTCATTTCATTCTCATGGTTGGTTGTTATTGCTTTGCGTGACAAAGTTTGCGCCCAAAAAAACTCCCTCACTCCCTCGCCTGCCTCACAATCGCCTCAAGTATCCCCAGATAACGCGTGAACGCCTCCCGCCCTGCCTCCGTCAGCGCATACCTCGTCTGCGGCCGATGCTTCATCTCCCGCGTCTCCGACACATACCCAGCCTTAAACAAACTCCTCAGATGAGTGATCAGATTCCCGTCACTCATCCCCAGCTCCGCCTTCAAATCCTGAAACGCCCACTCCGCCCGCCCCGCTAGCAGCGTCATGATCGCCAGACGCCCCTTCTCGTGGATCGTCTTGTCTATCTGAGAAAAATCAATCATGCCCCTCCCGCCTTGTCTGCCCGGCTCGCCCGCGACGCAACAAAAACCGCCGCGGCATACACCACGTGAAACATCCCGAACGTCACCGCCATGCTCCCCACCGCCGCCGCATGACCCGCACCTCCCACCCGCGGCAGCCCCACACAACACACCAATCCAGCCCCGAAAAACGCACGCCCTAGCCACTTCATCGACCGCGGCGCAAAACTCGCCGCCGCCAGCAGCCCCAACCCGTAAAACAGGATCCACATCCCCGCCGCCTCCACCCCGCCATCCCCACGCCACACCGCCACCACACTCAGCACAAACCCTCCAATCATCGGCGGCGCAATCGCCCGCAACGCCACCTTCATCCCCGCAGACACAAACGGCTCACCCCGCCCCGCCGCACTCCGCCTCAGCAACTCCACATTCAATACCGACATCACCACCAGCACCACCAGCCACTCCACCATAAACCGCTCACCCCCCATCCCCCCACGCCCCCATTGCCACCCGCTCAACCCCAGCGCCACCACCCCAGCCACCAACGCCGCCGGCGCAGAAATCGCCCGGTACACCGTCGACCGCTCCATCAAAGACCGTATCGCCCTCAATTGCTCGGCTGCCTCCATCGATGTCTGCGGTATTTCCATGCGCTTTGCTACTTTGCGAGACAAAGTAACACCGCCAGCTCCCTCCCGCAACCACTTTTCTCCGCTTTCCGCTTCCCTCCACCTCAACTTGAAAGATCCCGCTTCTCACCCCACGTTACCCCGTGAGTTCCATGACCCCTTCCACCGCCGCGCCTCCCGCCCAAGGCCCCCCTCCAGCCTCGGAGCAAACCGCCGCAGGCAACTACTTCGTCGCCAATTACCCGCCGTTCTCCTTCTGGACCAAAGAAGAAGTCACCCCAGCCCTCGCCGTCCTCGAACGCACCCCGGACCCTGACAGACCGCTCGGCCTCTACTTCCACGTCCCCTTCTGCCGCAAACGCTGCCACTTCTGCTACTTCCGCGTCTACACTGACAAAAACGCCGACGAAATCAAAGGCTACCTCAGCGCCGGCGTCCGCGAAATGGAAATGCTCGCCGCCAAACCCTACATCCACGGCCGCAAACCCCAGTTCATCTACTTCGGCGGCGGCACACCCTCCTACCTCTCCGTCCCCCAGCTCACCGACCTCACCAACCGCATGAAGGACCTCTTCCCATGGGACGAGGCCGTCGAGGTCGCCTTCGAAGCCGAACCAGGTACCCTCACAGAAAAAAAACTCGACGCCATCCGCTCCCTCGGCGTCACCAGACTCAGCCTCGGCGTCGAAAACTTCGACGACCACATCCTCGAAATCAACGGCCGCGCCCACCGCTCCGGCGAAATCGAACGCGCCTACTCCCACGCCCGCAGCATCGGCTTCCCCCAGATCAACATCGACCTCATCGCCGGCATGGTCGAGGAAACCGACGCCAACTGGCAGCTCTGCATCGAAAAAGCCCTCGCCCTCCAGCCCGACTCGCTAACCATCTACCAGATGGAGATCCCCTACAATACCACCATCTACAAGGAAATGCGCGCGGCCGGCAAACTCACCGCACCCGTCGCCGACTGGCCAGTCAAACGCCGCTGGGTCACCGAAGCCTTCGCCGCCTTCGAAGCCGCAGGCTACACCGTCACCAGCGCCACCACCGTCGTCAAGAACCCGGACACCACCAAGTTCGTCTACCGCGACAGTCTCTGGAGCGGCGCAGACCTCCTCCCTCTCGGCGTCGCCTCCTTCGGTATCCTCGACGGGGTCCACATGCAGAACCACGCCGACATCCTCCCCTATCAGATGCTCGTCGACAGCGGCCGCATCCCTTGGTTCCGCGCCCACGAAACCACCCACGAAGAACGCTTCGTCCGCGAATTCATCCTCCGCCTCAAACTCGGCCGCGTCTCCGCCGACTACTACATCCAGCGCTACGGCATCGACCCGCGCTCCCGCTTCGCTCCCCAACTCGCCGCCCTGACCGCCTCCGGCTTCGGCTCCGTCGACGGCGACTCCATCTCCCTCACACGCGATGGCCTCATGCAGGTCGACCGTCTCCTCCACGACTTCTTCCTCCCGCAGCACCGCGATGCCCGCTACACCTGAGTCCGAGCAGCTCGATCTGCTCATGCCGCTGCTCTACTTCTACGCCCGCGGTGGCCTCGTCCTCCCGCTCGTCGACTTCATCAGCGGCGACGAAATGCCCGAACCCTCGCGCCATCTCCTCGTCCACCCCTCGGACATGACGCCGCGCCTCCGCGCCTTCCACCAGTCCCCCATCAGTCTCACCGTCGTCTCCGCCGACCTCTCCGCCGACTACGTCATGCGCCAGGTCGTCCTAACCAGAGACCGCGACCGCTCCCCCGTCGAATACGGAGCCATCGGCATCCACCTCGACGGCTTCCCTCCCCTCGTCCGCGACCGCATCACCTCCGGCGCCGCTCCCCTCGGTGCCATCCTCGAAGACGCCGCCATCCCTCACGTCAGCGCCCCCCGCGCCTACTTCGAAATCGACGCCGACCCGCACATCGCCACGCTCCTCGACTGCCAGCCCGGCGACCGCCTCTGCGGCCGCTGCAACGCCCTATCCTTCCCGGACGGCATCATCTTCGCCGACATCGTCGAAATCCTCCCGCCAGCCCGCTGACCACTCCTCAGCCGCCCGCCACCACCCTCACAATCTCCACGCGGTCCCCGTCCTCCAGCCGCGTCACCGGAAACTCCCGCGGAAACAACGCCGCACCGTTCCGCTCCACCACCACCGGTCGCCCCGCCAGCCCCACCGTCTCCAGGAGGCCGCTCACCGTCTGCCCGGCCGCCACCTCGCGCCGCTCCCCATTCACCTGAATGCTGATCCCCGTGTCACTCATAACATTTCCTCACTGCTTACCCCCGCGCTTCGCCACCCGCTCCTTCACCTTCGCCGCCAGCGCCTGATCCTCCTCACTCTCCGGCGCAGCCACTCCCCACATCGTCTCCGCCTTCCCATAATCCTCCATCGCCTCCCGCCGCTTCCCTTCCTTCTCCCGCAACTCCCCACTCATCGCCAGCGCCCGCGCCGCATGCCGCTGCACCTCCAATCGCTCACCCGCAGTCAGCGTCGGCTCCGCAGTCAGCTTCTCCACCAGCGCCACCGTCTCCTCAAAGCGCTTCGTCGCCGTCCCCGCATTCCCCGCCGCCGCCTGCAGCTCGCCATTCAATACCAAAGACCCCGCCAGCGCCCGCCGGATCCCGTTGTCCAAT
This sequence comes from Verrucomicrobiaceae bacterium, assembly GCA_027483175.1. Classification (GTDB taxonomy): domain Bacteria; phylum Verrucomicrobiota; class Verrucomicrobiia; order Verrucomicrobiales; family V1-33; genus V1-33. Next base: position 4,474 of record JAIXVE010000365.1, read on the forward strand.
GGCGACGCATCCCGCAGTTTTGTCAGGAACGAGATCGAATAATCCTGGTACGCCAGCGCCTCCCGCGCCCCCTCCGCCCCGCGCTTCGCATCGTGAATCAGCGTCGCCACCTCGTTGTACGTCTCCGCCAGCCGCAGCTTGAATACCGCCGAATCCGGATTCTCCCGCATCAGCTCCGTATCCAGCTCCACACTCTGACGAAACGCATCCGTCGCCTCCATCGGATTCTCACTCCGCGCAATCAACCGCCCCAGCTCCAGAAACCCTCGCGCCATCCGCGACCGGCACGCCATCGACCTGCTGTCCACATCCCGATCATAAGCAATCAGCAGATCCAGACTCGCATTCAATCCCTCAATCGCCTTCCCAGACTCCCCCTCCAGCATCGCCAGCTCATACTTCGCATCCGCCACCACAAAACAACTCTCAGGATCCGTCTTCCCATCACTCCCCGCCAGCGACGGGATCCTCATCAGCCGCGTCCGCGCCTCATCCTTCTGGTCCCGCACCGCCAGCGCCCTCGCCTCGAATAGCAAATTCCGCGCATACAACGGCGGCAGCGCCGTCTCCTCCGGCGCATCCACCTGCCACCGGTCAAACGCCGCCGACGCCTCCTGCAAGTGCGGCAACGCTTCCGCCGTCCTCCCCTGCTCCATCAGAATCGACCCCGACAACGCCTCCGCCTCCGCCTTCAACGGCGTCAAATCCTTCATCTCCGCCTCCCCAGCCCCCGACGACGCCTGCGCAATGTCCCGCGCCAGCTTCTCCAGCAACGGCAACGCCTCCGCCTCATTCCCCAGCGCCGCTCGCATCCTCGCCAGCAGCAACCCAGACCTCCGATCCGTCGGTGCCACCGCCGCCCCGCTGAACAACTTCTCCGCCTCCACCACCACCGGCCTCACCGCCGCCCGCCACGCATCCATCGTCACCCCATCCACCGGACGACTCGCCAGTAGCTTTCCTAGCAAATCCGCCACCTCCGCCCGACCCGCCGCCGCACCCCGCTCATCCGCCGTCCGCGCCACCTGCCGCGCTTCCTCAACCTCCCGCCGCGACTTCGCCACCTCCGCCTCCACATCCGGCACCGACCGCCGAAACGCCGCCAGTTCCTTCTCAACCCCACGCCGCCCAGCATACTGCACCAACCCGTAACTCACCGCACTCACACTCCCAGCCAGCGCCAGCACCGTCATCGCAGGCCACGCCCCATGCCGCCCCACCGCCGCCTTCCACCACCCCACACCCTCACCACCCGCCGATTCCCTAACCACCACTTCCCCCGATCCTGAATCCTCAGCTGCCACCGCCGCCGCCACCTCCTCAGCTTCCACCGCCGCCACCGGGGTCACCATCTCCTTCTTCACTTCCCTAACCTCCTTCTTCTCCTCAATCGGCTTCTCCTCACGCCGCTCCACAGGCTTCTCAACCTTCTCCACGCTCTTCTCCGCCTTCCCTCCACGCCCCCACCGCTTCTTCTTAACAATCGCCTCGCGTTCCGGAACCCCCGCCGCCACCCGCACCTGCCCGTCCACCGTCAGACTCGCACGCAACGCCTCATCCACTTCCTCCATGCTCCCATACCGTTCCCCCTCATCCGCCGCCAGACACCGCTCCACAATCCGCCGCCGCTCCTCAATCCCCTCATTCGCCGCCACCCCAACCCATTCCCCAGGCACCGCTAGCTGCTTCCACTCCGCCATGTCCGCCCCACTCAACTCCACCGCCTCGTCCGCCCCCTCCAGCAATTGATCATAAACCCCAGCACCATGCGGCCACCCGCCATTCAGCAACCGCCACGCCATCACCCCGAACGCATACACATCCCGCCCGTACGCCCCGCCGCGCTCCATCCTCGCCTCTCCACCCACCCAGTACTCCGGCGCAATAAACGCCGCCTGACGCTGCAGCCGCCCCGGCGGCGGACCCTCAACCCATCCCTGCCCCACATCACCCACCAGCACCTGCGGCTCATCATCCGCCCCCGCCGCCACAAACACATTCCACGAACTCAACCCCGCATGCACCACCCCGCGCCCATGCAGCCACGCCATCGCCCCAGCCAGATGCTCCAGCAGCATCCACGACTCATGCGCCGGCAGCAATGCCGTCAGCCTCTCAAAACTCACACTCCCCTCAGGCAGCAGCGCCTGACAAACATACGACACCTTCCCTCCCAACCCATACCCCAGCACCGGCAGAAAGTCCTTCCTCGTCCCCTTCAATTCCTCAAGGCTCCGCTTCAAATGCTTCGCCTGCCACCCTCCCCCCTCCAGCACCTTCACCGCACACACCCCCGTCTTCCCCGTCGCCTTCCACACGGTCCCGAACGCTCCACGCCCAAGCGGCTCTTGCAGGGTGTATCCAGGAATCACAGGCGGCAGCATGGGTCTCGTCGGCTAATCCCATCCCATAGCCGTTCACTTTCCGTAGAAGCAACGAAGATTCAGTCGAATTGCCCGCCCAATGTGCTGTAATACCCCATCGCGTCCGATTTTCCACAAATTCAAGGCTCAGTGAAATCCAAACCCCAGCGGTCCCGCCGCCCCACCCCGCAGGATCCCACTCCTCTCCCGCCCGACCCGCTCGAGGACGCCTTCATGGACTTCCTCTCCGCCGAACGAAACGCCTCCCCGCTCACCCTCGTCAACTACTGCCACGCCCTCCAGAAATTCCGCCGCGAATTCCCACGCTTCCAGCACTGGAATACCGTCTCCTCCGACGACTTCCGCTCATGGCTCTTCACGCTCATGAAGGCCTCCCTCAGCCGCGCCACCATCCGCCTCCACTTCTCCGCACTCCGCAGCTTCTACCGATTCCTCGTCCGCCGCCACGCCCTCCCCCTCAGCCCTCTCGATGACGTCCAGCTCCCCAAAACCTCTCGATCCCTCCCCGTCGTCCTAACGCTCCGCCAGATCGAGGAACTCCTCGCCCTCCCGCTCTCCCTCCCCAAAGACCAGCGCGCCCCCAAATGGGGCCCCGCCCGCGACGCCGCCATCCTCGAAACCTTCTACAGCACCGGCCTCCGTATCCACGAACTCGTCAATCTCGACGTCACCGACATCGACTCCGGCAACGATGTCGTCAAAGTCCGCGGCAAAGGCCGCAAGGAACGCCTCACGCTCCTCGGCTCCCACGCCATGGCCGCCCTCCAGCGCTACCGCCACGAAGCCGCCGTCCACTCGGGCCCGCTCTTCCTATCCAAACTCCGCCGCCGCATCACCACCCAGGCCGTCTCCGATATCCTCGAAAAATACCTCCGCGCCTCCTCCATCCCCCTCCGCGTCACCCCGCACAAGCTCCGCCACAGCTTCGCCACCCACCTCCTCAACAACGGCGCCGACCTCCGCAGCGTCCAGGAACTCCTCGGCCACGCCAGTCTCACCACCACCCAGATCTACACCCACGTCTCCACCGAACGCATGAAACAGGTCTACGACGACGCCCATCCCCGCGCCTGATTCCCGCACCAGCCCTGACAAATCCACCGCCTCACCGCCGCCGCACTTCCACGTGCGTCACCGCTTCCGCCCCCGTCGGCTCATGCACCGCCCTCAATTCATGCCGCCCGGGCTCTAACATCACCGCCGCACCGCGCTCCCACGACCTCACTTCAAGGGTCGCACTCTCCCACCGCACCTCCGCCGCAGGATGCGTCGTCCGCAGCAGCAGCCGCCGACCCTCCCCTGGCAGATCAGGATCCAGCAGCAGTCGCGTCCCCGGCAGCGGCGACACAATCCCGAACGCCCCAGTCTCTCCCGGCAGATCCGCCGCCACCGCCGCCGTCCCCACCCAGTTATAAGGCCCCGCCAGCCACGCCGCATAATCCCGACTCAGCAGCACCCGGCCCTCCGCGTCATAACTCCCCTCCCCATCCAGCGGCCCCGGCGCTAACTCCCGTCGGAAAACCTCCCGCCTCACCGGCCGCCGCCCCGCCAGCCGCCCCGGCACCGGCTTCCCCGTCAGCGGATCCACCTCCAATTCAACCTGAGTCTCCGGCCGCGCATACCACTCACTCCCCAGCCTCCCATCCAGCCACGTCATGATATCATGCAGAATCGGAGCCGCCCCCGTCACCCCGCTCACCCCGCGCATCGGAGCCCCGTCGAAATTTCCCACCCACACCCCCACCGTGCACCGCGGCGTATAACCAATCGTCCAGTTGTCCCGGTAATCCGTGCTCGTCCCCGTCTTCACCGCCGCCGGAAACCTCAATCGCAACGCACTCGCCATCCCGAACGACGCACTCCGCGCATCATTGTCCGTCAGCACGTCCGCAATCTGCCAGCACGCCTCAGGATCGAAAATCCTCACATGCCCAGCCACCGGATCCCTCTCGCTGAACCTCGGCACACACACCTCCCCCAATCTCGCCAGCGCCCCGTACGCCGCCGTCAGTTCCAGCAGGGTCACCTCCCCTCCCCCGATCGTCAGCCCCAACCCATACGCCTCCGCAGGCTTTGTCAGGGTCGTCACCCCCGCCCGCCGCAGCACCTCAATCAGCGCCTCCGCCCCCCCATACCGTCTCAGCAGCCGCACCGCCGACAGATTCAGACTGTTCGCCAGCGCCACCCGCAGCGACACCGGCCCAGCCGGCCGCCGGTTGTAATTCTCCGGCCGGTAAATCCCAGTTGGCGTCACATACTCCACCGGCAGATCCGCCACCATGTCCCCCGGACTCGCATCCGCCTGCAACGCCAGCAGCCACGTGAACGGCTTCAGCGCCGACCCGGGCGACCTTGCCGCCAGACACCCGTTCACCTTCCCGTCCCCCGCTAACTCATACCCGCCGCTCCCCACCATCGCCAGCACATCCCCGCTCGCATTGTCCAGCACCACCACCGCCGCATGCTTCACCCGCTGCTCCCGCAACCGCCCCAGCCGCTCCCTCACCACCCGCTCGCATTCCTCCTGCACCGCCATGTCCAGCGTCGTCCGCAACCGAAACCCCGCCCCCGGCTCCTCCGCCAGCCTCCCTAGCACATGATCCACAAAATGCGGGGCCCGAAACGCACTGCTCTGCCGCTCCAGCCGCAGTTCCTCACCCATCGCCCGCTCCGCCACCTCACCCTGCAGCATCCCTAACGCCCTCATCCTCCCCAGAATCCACCGCTGCCGCGCCTTCGCCCTCTCAGGATTCCGCCACGGATTCAATCGCCCCGGAGCCTGCGGCAACCCAGCCAGAAACGCACTCTCCGCCGGACTCAGATCCCTCAGCGGCTTCGCAAAAAATGTCCACGCCGCCTCCCCGCAACCAGTCGCCATCGACCCATAACTGATCCGACTCAGATACTCCTCCAATATCCTCTTCTTACTCCACGTCATCTCAATCCGCCGCGCCGTCAGCACCTCCATCACTTTCGTCCACATCGTCCGCCGCCGCGGCACCGCCACCTTCACCAGCTGCTGCGTGATCGTACTCGCCCCCGACACCGCCCGCCCCGCCCTGACCCCATCCCTCACCGCCCTCGCCAACGCCCGCACATCCACCCCGCCATGCCCGAAAAACCGCTGATCCTCCGCCGCCAGTGTCGCCTTCACCAAAGCCTCCGGCACTTCCCCCAGCCGCACCATCCCCGCAGACCGCCCATCCTCCCCCGCCAATCGCCGCAACGACTTCCCCTCCCGATCCATGATCTCCGCCGCCGCCTCCGGCGCTCGCCCCAGCGCCTCCGGCCACGGCACCACCCACGGCACCACCCACCAGAACAGCCCCGGCACCACCAACATCACCACCACCCCTCTCATCACCCCACGCACCCACCGGCGCCTCCGCCCGGTTCCCGCTTCTCCAGGCTCACTCCCCATAACAATCCCCCTCAGCTCAACTCCAGCGCCCCGCCCTCGCACAACCCCGCATTCCCGAACCGCGTCAACTCATGCCCCGAAGTCTGCGCCAGCGACAGCCACAACCGGTTGTGCGCCACGTTCCCCAGCGTCAGCATCCTCCCTCCACGAAACCCGTGCCCGCCCCCGATCAGCACAAACGGAATGTTGTCGTGCGTGTGCGAATTCCCCTTCCCTAACTCATTCGTCCAGATCACCGTCGTGTGATCCAGCAGGCTCCCCTCCCCCGCAGGTTCCGGAGTCTCCGCCAGCTGCTTCACCAGCTGCCCCACCTGCTCTCCCAACCACGTGTTGATCCGGATCAGCTTGCCTAGCGAATCCACATTCAGATCCGGATCGTGCGACAGCGCATGATGCCCCTCCTGAATCCCCAGCCACGTCATCCGCGCCCCGCCCACCGAATTCGTGAACTGCAGGCTCGCCACCCGCGCCATGTCATTCGCAAACGCATTCACCAACAGCGCCGTCTGCCGCTTCATGTTCTCCGGAATGCTGTCGTTCCCGCTCCCGCCTCCCTCCGCAATCTCCGGCGGCCCCACCCGCAGCTTCTCATCCGCCTCCCGCTTCAACCCGCCCTCCATCTCTCTCACCAGCTCCAGGTGCCGCTCCAGCATCGCCCGATCCTCCGCAGGCAACCGCCCCGCCGCCGTCCGCAACTCACCCCTCACCCCATCCAGCACACTCCCCATCGTCTCCCGCTCCTTCATGTGCCCGTAAAGATATCGCAGCACCTGACCAGGATCACTCATCGGCGTCATCGGACGATTCGGCCCTCCATACGACCAGCGGGTCCACGGATCCGCACGATCCGGCACCGCCACCCCTAACTCCAGCGACCCGAACCTCGTCCGCGTCGCCTCGTTCTTCTGAAAATACCCCTTCAATTCCTGATCGATCGAAATCCCGCTCGCCCACCCCGCTGGTGTGTCCGACCCACCCTGAATGTTCCCCGGAAACAACTCAATCCCCGTCAGCAGGCAGCTCATCCCCCGCATGTGACCATCCCCATCCCCACGCACTTTGTTCGAAATCCCCTTCAGCACCAGACAACGATCCCGCCACGGCGCCAGCGGTGCCAGAATCTTCCCGAACTCCATCCGCCCGTCCCGCTCCACCGGCCAGAATTCCTCCGGCACCGTCCCATTCGGCGTGAACACAAACACCACCCGCCGCGGCCTGACACTCTTTACCCCGGCCCCCAGCACCGCACGCACCGACGGCAACGCACTCAGCAGCGGCACCACCAGCGGAGATACCCCAAGGCGGCGGAACAAGGATCGACGGGTCAATGTCTTCATGGCTTCACAACATTAGTTTTTTCAGCGCGTTCCAGCGCATCCCGCGCCGGCACCATCGCAATCGCCACCACCAGCTCCCTCACACTGAACCCGCTCGCCGCAAACCCCTCATGCAGCCGCGTCAGTGTCTCCGGCCCGTACGCCCCCGGCACCTGCTTCACCATGTACTGAAACAACTGCCTCACAAATCCCTTCTGCGCCTCCACGCTCGCCACCGCATGCCGCGCCAGATCCCGCGGCCCCCTCAGCACCACCGTCTCCCCGCCCGCCGCCACATACTCGCTCTCGCTCATCACCGGCTTCCCATTGTCCAGATACCGCAGCCGCCCCGTCGCATCATATCCCTCCAGACTGAACCCTAGCGGATTTATCGTCCCGTGACAACCCATGCAGTTCTCGTCCTTCGTCAGCTCCGTCACCTTCTCCCGCATCGTCAGATCCGCATGAAACTTCCCGTCCATGAACGCAATCGCCATCGGCGGCGGCTTCAGAAATCTCCCCAGAATACTCCGCGTCAGAAACACTCCCCGGTGAATCGGTGAACTGCTCCGGTGATACGCCAGCACACTCAGCAGATACGGATGCGTCAACACCCCCGCTCGCTCCGACGCAGGAAACGTCACCGCCTCAAACTCCCCACTCCCCTCAGGCCGCCGCGATGCCCCGTACATCTCCGCCATCGGCCCGTTCACATATAGATAATCCGCCTCCAGCAACTCCCGCCAGTCCCCACTCCCCTCCCACACCACCCGCTCCACAAACATCTCCAGCGACCGACGCAGCGCCGCAACCACCTCAGGCGAAAACGCCGGATACTCCTTCCCGTCCTTCATCACCTCCCCCGCCTCGTCCATACTCAGCCACTCCCCGAAAAACGTCCGCAGCTTCGCCCGCGTCAGCGGACTCCTCAGCATCCTCCGCGCCTCCTTCTCCAACTCCCCCGCATCCTCCAGCTTCCCCTCCCCGGCCTTCCGCCTCAATCCCTCATCCGGCAACCCATCCCACATCGCTAGCGCCAATCGCCCCGCCGCCAACCGCCCCGCCCCAGCCCCCTCAGGCATCACCTCCGGATACAGAAACGACGGAGCCTCCAGAATCCCCAGCACCGCCCGCCGCCCACCCGTCTCCACATCAGGCCCTCCCTCCACCAACCCGCGCAACCACCGCCGCTCGTCTTCTAACACTTCGCGCCGCCACGCCCTCGCAGCCACTCCCTCCACCCCCTTCATCATCCCTTCCACCTTCCCCCCAGCTCCACCCTCCAGCTCCGACGCCACCACCGCCGACGCCTCCAGCGCCGCCTCCGTCACCGCCGCATGCCACTCCCGCGACACCTCCAACCCGCGCCCGTAACCAGCACTCCCATCGTCCGGCGGCATCGCCGCCTGCACCGCCACCACCCGCGGCCGCCGCTCCGGCATCAGCGCCCACCCTGGCACTTCCTCCCACACGCCATGCGGCCGCTGCCACTCCAGTCGCACCCGCGCCGTCTTCTCCTTGAACTTGAAAAAGTCTAACCGCACCGGCACCGCATACCCTCCAGGCAACACCATCCGCGCCGTCAATTCCCGCGCCGCATTCCCCGAACTCACCCACCCGTCAATCAGCGCCGCCTCCTCCCCACCACGCCGACCCCTGCCACCACCCGCATTCACCCACAAACGCACCCCATTCGTCGTCACCACCCGAAACCCATACTCCCCGCTCTCCGGCACCCGCAGCGACCCGCTCCACCCGATCGCAAACGCCTCCGTCCCAATCTTGTCAGGCAACGGACTCCCCTCGCCCCAGTCAAAACCCACCCGCTCATCCACTCGCTCCAGCACTTTCTTGTCATCCCGACGGTCCCGGTCATTGAAATAAACCGCCCGCAATCCCATCCGCCCTTCGTCCCCACCACCTCCCTCCAATCCAGGCGTCAGCGCCGCCAGCGACTTCCTCACCTGCTCATTCGTCAGATGCTGAAACGCCAGCTTCGGCGGATCAATCCTCTCCCGCGCCGCCGGCGAATAAAAAGCCTCGTAAACCCACGCCGCCACCCGCTCCGCATCCTCACCCACACACTCCCCTGGCGCATCCTCAGGCATCGTCCGCTCAATCAACCGCGTCAGCGACTCCACGGTCCGCTCCCCATACAACGCCTCATCATACTTGTCCGCCACGCCCTCCCCAAGCTTCCCGTGACACGATGCACACCGCACCCGGTAAATCTCCGCTCCCTCCGGATGCCGCACCCCAGCCTCCGCCGCCAGCGCCGCCCGCGGATCCGCCTCCGCACCCACGACCTCCCCAGCCACCAGCACCAGCAGCAACATCACTGTCTCTCGTTTCATTCTCAACATCTCTCCTCCATCAACGTCCCCGCCAGCACTCTCCGCACCACCATCCCTCTCCTCGTTCGCGGGATCCTCCCGACATTCCCCTGATGACACCTCCTCGCCGCTCCGCTATTCTCCCAAACTTCAACCATCCCATGAAACGTCTCGCCATTCCTTCCCTCGCCGCCGCCCTCGTCTGCCTCGTCTCCGCCCAAAACCCCAATCCCAATCCCAACCCGGGCCAGAATCAGGGCAACAACAACAACCAGGCCATCGCCGACGCAGAAAACCGCACCGGCTTCTGGGACTGCTCCCTCCCAGGCGGCAACTTCACCATCGGCCTCGGCAAAATCTGCTCCGTCAGCATCCACGAATACGCCGTCACCGGCGGTCGCGTCACCGAGGTCGTCATCGATACCGAAGGCTCCGTCTGCGCACGCTTCTACTTCATGGAACCCCTCAACGTCGGCGGTAACCTCGCCGCCACTGGCATCATCAAAGACCGCGTCGCCGATGTCCTCGAATCCGCCGCCGACCGCACCGGCACAGACAAGGTCTGGCGCAAGGTCCAGAAAGACTACCCCCTCGCCACCCACGCCCACACCGTCGACTACCGCCTCCAATCCCTCGCCAACCTCCAGGCCATCTTCAACTCCGCCAAAGGCGCATGGATGTCCGGCCGCGGCCGCAGCATCCGCATCAACGAATAATCCCCTCCCCCTCCACTCTCCCACACCACAAAAAAATGCCTGCCGCCCCTCTCAGGGTCGGCAGGCATCTCTCTATTCAATCTCCTCAACCCCTCACTTCGCCGGAACCTTCAGCTCCACTCCGTCCGGCCACTCCGCTCCAGCATTGATCCACTGCTTCAGCAGCTCGATCTTCGCCTTGTCCGGACGCGGAGCCTTGTCCTTCGGCGGCATCGCGTCCTCATCGTCCTCAGGCAGCAGGAGCGCCTTGATCAACGCACTCTCGTCAGCCTTGCCAGCCACCAGCAGCTTGCTGTCCTCCCCGCCCTTCATCGCTCCAGCCTTCGTCTGCATGTTCAGTTTGCCCTTCGCCTTCGTCGAATTGTGGCACTTCACACAGGACGCCTCCAGAATCGGCGCAATCTCCTTGGCAAAGTCCGGTCCTGCGGCGGCCGCACGGCCAGCCATCACTAGAGCAACAAAAAGTATTGTGGGTTTCATTTGAATGGGTCTGTGAATCAATGTCGGCCGCAGGTCAACCTGCCCGCAGCACACCCTCCCCTTACACCACGTCCCCCACCACAAGCCACCCTTTTTCACGGATTTTACCTCCCTCCTCCCTCGCCGCACCCCCATCCACAAAAAGCCCGGAAGGTCTCACCCTCCGGGCTTCTTGCTCGCCGGAAATCATCTCCCCGACGGCGCTTGCTTCAACAGAACCGCCACGCGCCGGACGATCCCTCGCTCAATCCAAGGCAAGTCAATCGACCGCCTCAGGCCTTCTTCGCAGCCTTCTTCGCCGCCTTCTTGGCAGGAGCCTTCTTCGCAGGCGCTTTCTTGGCAGCAGCCTTCTTCGCAGGCGCTTTCTTCACCGCCGCCTTCTTCGCAGGGGCAGCCTTCTTGGCCGCCGCCTTCTTCGCAGGGGCAGCCTTCTTCGCAGCTTTCTTCTTAACAGCCATGGTCTTAGGGTATGGGTTTGTTGGTTGATTCCCTGCCGCGAATGGCACCGCACGCCCGCGCGGGCGCAGCAGCATCCCAGCCGCAGCTCGGGCTTCCCCCGGAGTCAGACTGACCTCGGAGAGAATCTGTTGCACGAACTCCGCCGCCCGCCCGTTGAACACCCGGACCACAAGATCACGGATCACACTCCCCACCATCACTCCTCTCGTCTTCGTCGCAAAATATAGGTTCTGCTTCCCACTCGCCGTCTTCCGCACCAACCCCTTCCCCTCCAGATGCTGCAGCACCGACAACACCGTTGTGTACGCTCGCCGCTTGCCGTCAGGCATCCCCGCCAGCACCTCATGCACCGTCGCCTCACCAGCCGTCCATAGCACGGACAGTACCTGCAGTTCAAGATGAGATGGACGCGGAGTTTTCATGTTAGCGGCCCGGCATCACCAGCCAGGCACCTGCTATGCAGTCATTCCCTACCGCAACTACTACGATTCTAGTAATACGGTCAACACAATTATCCGCAGTCCGCAACATTTCCGCAACATTTCTCCCCCAGCACTCCCTCTCTTCTCTTCAATCCTCCTCTCGCCTCCTCCTTCCTCATCCACCTTCCTCCTCCTTGTCAGGCACCCACCACACCCCCAGCACCCGTCCTTGCACCAGCTGCTCTCTCGCCTATGACTCACTCCCGTGATTGCCTCGATGTTCTCAGACCAGCCCGCCGTCAGCTTCGAAAACCCAGCCAGAGACCCTCTCGGCCGCGAACACATCGGCGGCCGTCTCGTCGCAGACGTCGACGCCCTCCTCCTCTTCTGGGAATTCCGCCACAACGTCTTCCGCAACGAAGGCCCTCGCACCGTCAGAATCCCCTACGATATCATCGACTCCGTCATCTTCCGCCGCACCATGGGCCTCTGGAACCCTCGCCTCATCCTCTCCCTCACCGATCCCGCACCCCTCGCCGATGTCCCCGGCGCCGCCACCGCCTCCGCCACCTTCCTCCTCACCGGCCACTCCATCCGCTCCGCCGCCTCCTCCTTCATCAAACTCACCGAATTCCGCCGCTCCGAAGCTCGCCAGCAACGCAGCGCCTCCCGCCTCGACTCCCTCACAAAGGAGGCCGGCCTGTGAACCCCTCATGGCGCGACGCCCTCATCGTCGCCCTCGGCGGCGGCACCGGAGCCGTCCTCCGCTGGCTCGCCTCCTCCGCTGCCAGAAACTTCCACCTCAGCCCCGTCACCGCCATCTTCGCCGTCAATATCAGCGGCTGCTTCCTCTTCGGCTTCCTCCACGGCTTCACCCAGGCCCGCGGCCACTCATGGCGCCTCGCCCTCCTCACTGGCCTCCTCGGCGGCTACACCACCTTCTCCACCTTCAGCTGGGACTCCTATCAGCTCCTCAGCTCAGGCAGACCCGCCGCCGCTCTCGCCAACGCCGCCGGCAGCTCCCTCGCCGGCATCGCCGCCATCTGGCTCGGCCTCCTCGCCGCTCCACGCTCGCTCTGAATCTCCCCCATTTCATCATTTCCGCGCGAATCCTCATGGCGTTCCAGGATTCATCGTGATATTACCCACAGGCAATCCATGAAAGAGTTCGCCTACATCCACGAAGAAGGAACCCTCCCGGAACCCCTCAACAGGATCGCCTTCTTCGAATCCTTCCAAAGCGGACATCTCAACGACATCCTCTACTCCAGCTACTTCCTCCAGGCCGACCCCGGCGACGAGGTCATCCGCCAGGGTCAGGACGACACCCGCATCTTCATCCTCCTCACCGGCGAACTCGAAGTCAGCAAAGACGGCGAACCCCTCGCCTCCATCTCCAAACCCGGCGAAATCTTCGGCGAAATGTCCGTCCTCGGCGACGAAAAACGCGCCGCCTCCGTCGTCGCACGCTCCAATACCCTCTGCCTCGTCATCGATCAGCAGTTCCTCCGCGAACTCAAACCCGAAGAAGACAACGCCAGCTACTACGCCGCCTTCTACGGCTTCATCTCCAGAGTCCTCGCCGCCAGACTCAAAAAGGCCTCCGAACTCATCACCCGTCTCGAGAAAGAACTTGAAGAGGTCAAAGCCAGAAAATAGCCTCAACCTCCCCCTCCACCCGCCGTACCCCCCATGAAGAAAATCGAAGCCATCATCAAGCCCTTCAAACTCGAAGACGTCAAAGCGGCTCTCTCGGAAATCGGCGTCCAGGGCATGACCGTCTCCGAAGTCCGCGGCTTCGGCCGCCAGAAAGGCCACACCGAAATCTACCGCGGCAGCGAATACACCGTCGACTTCGTCCCCAAAGTCAAAATCGAAATCGTCGTCGATGACGCCCGCTGCGACCAGGTCGTCCACTCCATCGCCAAAACCGCCAATACCGGCAAAATCGGCGACGGCAAAATCTTCGTCCTCCCAGTCGAAGACGCCGTCCGCATCCGCACCGGCGAACGCGGCAACGACGCCGTCGCCACCGGCGACGCCATCCCCTGACCCTACCCCACCCCCAAGCGCCCATGCAGGCCGCGGTACCATTCCCTACCCGCCTGCGCTCCATCGCAGGCTCGGCCTCCCTCCTAGCCTCCGCTCTCGCAGGCCCACTCTCGCACGCCCAGGCCCCGCCCCCTCAGCCGGACCCCGCACTCCTCCTCGAGGCCCAGCCTCCACCCACCCCAGACACGGCCCCCGCACCCGACCCAACCGCGCCCGCTCCCAAACCAGCCGCGCCTTCCCTCCCGCGCACCCGCTTCAATAGCGCCCCAGCCTCCCCACAACGCCGCCCCGGTGAACCGGAACGCATCCGCATGTCCCCAGGCCTCGACATGCAGGAATCCTCCATCCGCGGCGGCCAGTTCCACGTCTGGGGCCGCGATCGCGACCAGCGCCGCGTCCTCCTCTCCGCCGCCGCAGAAACCCAGCGGCTCTTCCTCACCGCCCTCCGCCTCCCTCCCGCCTTCCGCCACCCCATCGTCGTCCAGATCCGCGACTCCGGCACGCTCCGCCCAGGCGCCCGCCCAGTCTGGTCCGAAATCTCCGAAATCCCCGGCGGCTTCCGCCTCGAAATCAATGTCGTCCCGGAAAACAAGGTCGTCCCCGGCGACCTCTGGCGCGAGGAAATCGTCCGCTGTCTCCTCGCAGAAATCATCCTCCGCGACCGCTCCGGCTCCGACCTCTCTGGCTCAGACGCCCCACCCCCGGACTGGCTCCTCCACGGCACGCTCGAACTCCTCTCCTATCAAGCCACCGGAAGACCCAGCGAAGCCTTCGCCAGTGTCTTCCGCCTCGGCCACGTCCTCCCCCTCGAAGACATCTTCCGCGCCGAACCACGCGGCATGGACACCGTCTCCCGCTCCATCTACCGAGCCTCCTGCTGCGGGCTCCTCCAGATGCTCCTCGAACAACCCAACGGCCCAGCCTCCATGGCCGCTCTCCTCCCCGCCCTCGCCTCCGCTGGCGACGACCCCTCCACAGCCATCGCCCGCTCCTTCCCGGCCCTAACCGCTTCCGGCAACAGTCTCCCCAAATGGTGGGCCCTCCAGCTCGCCACCATGGCCGAGCCCGGCGCCGACGAAATCCTCTCCCCCAAAGACTCAGACGCCGCCCTCTCCAGCGCACTCGTCTTCCACCTCCCCGCAGACGCCGCCGACGCCGCCAAACCCTCCCCAAAACCCAAGGGCCCCCTCAAACGTCTCTTCTCCCGCAAAAAAGCCGCCGCGGATCCCCAGCCCTCCGACGCCCCCGCCCCAGCCACCGCCCCCACCGAATCCCCGGAATCCCCGGGCCGCTCCCTCCCTTTCTCCTCATGGCCCGATGTCCTCAAACGCAAGGACCGCGCCGCCATCCTCTCCGGCACTTCCCTCGCCCTCACCAAACTCTCCATCCGCGCCCACCCGCTCTACCGTCCCATCATCGCCGATTACCTCGCCGTCATCAAAGACCTCGAATCCGGCAAACACCTCAAGGACCTCCCGGAACGTCTCCGCAAAACCGAGGCCACCGCCGCCTCCCTCCGCGCAGAACTCAGCCGCATCGAAGACTACCTCGACTGGTTCGAAGCCACTCAGCAGGAAGAACAAGGCGACGAATTCCGCGACTACCTCCGCGCCGAAGACGAACTCAAACGCCCGCCTCCTCCGCGCAATGACCCCATCTCGCGCTACCTCGACGAGGTCGCCCGCGAATTCGAAGAATGACCGGCTCCCGCCCCGGCCATGCCTGACTACTCACTCGCCCAGTGGTCCCTCCTCATCCTCGCAGGGTTCTCCTGCGGCATGGGAAAATCAGGCCTCGCCGGCGTCGGCATGATGACCGTCGTCCTCATGGCCCAGATCATCCCGGGCAAAGCCTCCAGCGGCGCTGTCCTCCCACTCCTCATCTCCGCTGACATCCTCGCCGCCGCGCTCTTCCGCCAGCAGATCCTCTGGCACCACATCCGCCGTCTCGCATGGCCCATCTTCATCGGCATCCTCACGGGCTGCGCCATCCTCCGACTCATGCCGGACGCCGCCTTCAAACCAGTCATCGGTGCCATGGTCCTCGGCATGCTCGCCCTCCAGATCCTCCGCCTGACTAAACCTGACTTCACCGCCGCACTCCCTCACAGCACCGGCTTCCTCTGGTTCGCCGGCACCCTCACCGGCATCTCCACCATGGTCGCGAACGCCGCAGGCCCAGTCGCCACTCTCTACCTCCTCCTCGTCGGTCTCCCCAAAAAGGAACTCATCGCCACCATGGCATGGCTCTTCCTCTTCGTTAACCTCTCCAAGGTCCCCTTCAGCCTGTCCATGGGCCTCATCACCGGCCCTTCCCTCCACCTCAATCTCCTCCTCCTCCCAGCCGTCGTCGCAGGCCTCTTCGCAGGCCGCTGGCTCGTCCGCCGTCTCCCCCAGAAACCCTTCGAATTCCTCATCCTCTCCCTAGCCGCTCTCGCCGCCCTCCGTCTCATCGCCTTCCCCTGACCTCCAACCTCTCCCCTCCCCTCAGATATCC
Source organism: Verrucomicrobiaceae bacterium (assembly GCA_027483175.1). Lineage (GTDB taxonomy): Bacteria > Verrucomicrobiota > Verrucomicrobiia > Verrucomicrobiales > V1-33 > V1-33. The sequence goes on from JAIXVE010000365.1 coordinate 20,553, forward strand.
AGCACTTCCTGCCGCTCCACATGCCGCCCGCACGCAGGACACGTCACCACCATCTCCCGCGCCGGATCATGAAACACCTGCCCGCACACCGAACACACCACCCGATAACGATGCCGCCGCCGCTCACTCAACCGCTGCCCCACCACCTGCTTCACCCACAGCAGCGCCAGCACCCCCAGCAGCGCCATCAGGTTGTAAATGATTAAATTCGTCAGCGAGGTCTGTATCACGGCAATTCTCAACTCCTCCCCCACTTCCCCCCACTCGGCAAGCGCTCGCCCAACCCCCAACCATCCCCCCCCACCCATGCGCCTCCCTTCGCTCCTCTCCGCCACCATCGCCCCCCTCCTCCTCTCCCTCCCCACCTCCTCCCAAGCCGACACGCTCGAAATCCTCACCGACTCCCGCATCGCCGCTCTCCCCAACCCCCAGCGCGCCGCATGGGAATCCTATCTCTCCCAATCCCATTGCCTCGCCGCCGCCGAACGCGCCCAGCTCGCCCGCGAATGCCTCGAAGCCAAACGCTCCTCCCCGCTCCCAGCCCCCCGCAGCAAGTCAGACTTCCGCTGCGAAGAACCGCCGTCCCGCGCCTCCCTCACATCTCCCGCCGGACGTGTTACCGCCCGCGCCCTCATCTCATGGCAGACGCCCTCCGGCGCATGGTCCAAAGCCGTCGACTGCTCTTCCTCCCCTCGTCTCCCCGCTCAGCACTGGACCTCCCAATCCGGCGACGGCTGGCACTACTGCGGCACCCTCGATAACCGCAGCACCATCAGCCAGCTCATCTTCCTCGCCTCCTTCACCGAAGCCACCACCGACCCCGACGCCCGTCTCGCCGTCACCCGCGGTCTCTCATGGCTCTTCTCCGCCCAGTTCCCTAACGGCGGCTTCCCTCAGGTCTTCCCTCTCGAATCCGGCTACCACGAGGCCATCACTCTCAACGACGACGCCATGACCCACACCATCGCGCTCCTCAACGACGCCGCCTCCGGCACCTCCCCATGGTCATGGCTCAACCCAACCCTCCGCTCCCAGTGCGCCGCCTCCCGCGACGCCGCCATCCGCTGTCTCCTCGATTGCCAGTACCGCCACGACGGCCAGCTCACCATCTGGGCCGCTCAGCACGACCCGCTCTCCCTCGCCCCCATCGCCGCCCGCCGCAAGGAACCAGCCTCCCTCAGCGGCAGCGAATCCTCCAAATGGCTCAAATGGCTCATGCGCCACGGCCCCCTGACACCAGATTCCATCGCCGCCGTCTCCGCCGCCCTCAAATGGCTCGCCGCTCACCCAGTCACCGGCCTCCGTCTCCACAAGACCTCCGACGGCACCCACTTCCTCCCGGACCCGCTCTCCAAAGAAATCCGCTGGGCACGCTTCTACGACCCCTCCTCCGCACAACCTCTCTTCTACGGCTCGGAAGACGGTAAATCCTATCCAGACTTCGAATCCATGCGCCGCCACAACCGCATCGGCTACGACTACTTCACCGACGCCCCAGCCCAACTCCTCGCCTCGGAACACAAACGCTGGCTCAAACGCCTCACCCGCGCCGGTCTCTCCGCCCCCTGACCTCCCCCGCTCAGGGATTGCGCCCCCCCGCCGTCTGTGCATTCACTCCACCCGCGTGGCCTTTCCCGACACGATCACTCTCAGCCTCATCTCCCACACCAATGTGGGCAAGACCACTCTTGCCCGCACTCTCCTCCGTCGCGACATCGGCGACGCCGCCGACCAGGAACACGTCACCGACGTCGCCACCGCCTACCCGCTCATCGAATCCCAAGGCTGCCGTCTCCTCCTCTGGGATACCCCCGGCTTCGGCAGCACCCCCAAACTCCTCAAACGACTCCACGCCTCCGGCAGCACCCTCGGCTGGTTCCTAACTCAAGTCTGGGACCGCTTCCGCGACCGCGCCCTCTGGTGCAGTCAGCAGGCCGTCAGCAATGTCCAGGCCGAAGCCGATGTCGTCCTCTACCTCGTCAACGCCGGCGAATCCTCAGGCGCTTCGGGCTACGTCGCCATGGAAATGGAAATCCTCACGTGGATCGGTAAACCCGTCCTCCTCCTCCTCAACCAGACCGGCCCTCCTCGCCCCGCAGAATCCGAAGCCGCAGAAATCTCCGCATGGCAGGAACAAATGGGCCGCTTCCCCATCGTCCGCTCCGTCCTCTCCCTCGACGCCTTCGCCCGCTGCTGGATCCAGGAAGGCGAACTCATGCTCGCCATCGCCTCCGCTCTCCCACCCGCTAAACTCGACGCCTTCACAACCCTCAAGGCCGCATGGCAGGACGCTAACCTCGCCGCCTTCCACCGCAGCATGGATATCCTCGGCTCCCAGCTCGCCGCCAGCGCCGCCGACCGGGTCTCCGTCACCCGCGAGAAACTCTATCAGAAACTCGGTATCGCCCGCGCCTCCCTCAACGACGAAATGGCCGACGCCCGCGAGGAACTCTCCCAACGCCTCGCCGCCCGCTCCATCAAGGCCCTCGACGACCTCATCGCCCTCCACGGTCTCTCCGGCCACAGCGCCCGATCCTCCATCACCGCAGGCACTAGCGACTTCGGCATCCCCTCACGCGTCAGCGAATCCGTCTGGTCCGCCGTCGGTGCCGCCCTCACCGGAGCAGCCGGCGGTCTCGTCGCAGAACTCAAAACCGGCGGCCTCCTGTTCGGCGGCGGCACCGTCATCGGCTTCTTCGCAGGCGGCACCGGCGCATGGCTCCTCGCCAAAGGCCTCAACCTCACCAAAGGCTCAGACCACTCGGTCCGCTGGACGCTCGAACACTTCATCGCTCAGGCCGAAATCACCCTCGTCACCTACCTCGCCGTCGCCCACTACGGCCGCGGCCGCGGCTCATGGCAGGACGCCAACCACCCACCTCACTGGACCGACGCCGCACGCCTCGCCCTCGACAACGTCCGCTCAGACCTCGAATCCATCTGGAAAAAAGCCGCCGACGCCTCCATCCCAGCCTCCGCCCTAGCACCCCTCGCCTCCGCCTCCCTCTCCGCCGCCGCCTCCCATCTCCTCCGCTCTCTCTACCCTCGCATCCCCCTCGACTGGCTCCAACCCGCCCCCACCACCACCCACGCCCTGCCCTCCTCCTAACACGCCAACCCCTTCCGGCCCAAAGGGCCCTCAAGCCCTCTCCCCACCAGCCCACTTTCACTATTTACCATTTACTATTCACTATTTCCACCCCCTCCCGCATATCGCGTCGGATCCCCCAACCCCGCCACTGCAAACGCCTCGCGCCGCTCCACACACGTCCCGCACGTGCCGCAATGCAGCTCCCCGCCTTTATAACAACTCCACGTCTCCGCATAATCCACCCCTAACTCCACCCCGCGCGCCGCAATCTCCCCCTTCGTCATCCCGATGAACGGCCGCAGCACCTCCACCGCCGCATACGTCCCCTCACGAATCGCCGCACCCATCGCCTCCATGAACCGCTCCCGGCAATCCGGATAAATCGCGTGATCCCCGCTGTGCGCCGCAATCACCACCCCCTCCGCCCCGCAACTCTCCGCATACCCCGCCGCGATACTCAGCATGATCCCGTTCCGGAACGGCACCACCGTCCGCTTCATGCTCTCTTCCTCATAATGCCCGTCCGGCACCTCCCCGCCGCTTACCAGCAGATCCGATGCAAAATATTCACCCATGAACCCTAGCGGAATCACCGCATGCCGCAGCCCGAACCTCTCCGCATGCAGCTTCGCAAACGGAATCTCCCGGTGATTGTGCTTCGACCCGTAATCAAACGTCAGCACCCCCACCACCTCATGCTCCCCCATCGCCGCATACAGCGCCGTCACCGAATCCATCCCGCCGGACAGCAGCACCACCGCCTTCACAACGCAAACGGGTTGGCCGGCACCCCCGGCGGCTCACTCGCCTGACACGTCAGCCGGATCCCCCCGCGCGCCGAAAAATCCCCGCGCACAATCACCTGCCGCGGCGCACACGCCTTCACCACATCATCCAAGATCCGGTTCACAATGTCCTCATTGAACAACGCCGTGTTCCGCCACGACGCCAGATAGTACTTCAGCGACTTCGTCTCCAGACACCGATCCCCAGGCACATAACAGATCCTCAGCCGCGCCGTGTCCGGCTGCCCCGTCACCGGACACAGCGAACTGAACTCCGGATAATCAAGATGTATCCAGTAGTCCCGCCCCGCATTCCGGTTCGGAAAACTCTCCAGCACCGCCTCCCCAGGCTCCCCTGGCAGGCGGCTCGCGTGGCCCAGTAACGATAATTCCTCTGTCATGCTCCCTCCCCCATGGCACCTCCCCGCCTCCCGCTCCACTGAAAATGCAGCCGCTTGCGGCCTCCCCCTCCCTGCTCTCCACTCCCCTCAATCCCCATGGAAAAAATCACTTCCCTCCCAGGCTTTCGCGACTTCTACCCCGACCTCTGCGCCGTCCGGAACTACGTCTTCCACAACTGGCGCGAAACCGCACGCACCTGCGCCTTCACCGAATACGAAATCCCCGTCCTTGAACCCACCGAGCTCTACCGGCGCAAAAGCGGCGACGAAATCGTCAAACAACTCTTCCACTTCACCGACGGAGGCGGCCGCGAGGTCGCCCTCCGCCCGGAAACCACTCCCTCCCTCGCCCGTCTCGCCGCCGCCCGTCAGCGCGACTTCCGCAAACCCATGAAGTGGTTCCAGATCGGTGCCTGCTTCCGCTTCGAAAAACCCCAGAAAGGCCGCGGCCGCGAATTCTACCAGTGGAACTGCGACATCCTCGGCGAAAACTCCCCAGCCGCCGACGCCGACCTCATCGCCACCGCCATCCTCGTCATGCGCCGCTTCGGCTTCACCCAAGCCGACTTCCGCATCCGCCTCAGCGACCGCAATGTCTGGTCCGCCTTCCTCGCCTCACAGAACGTCAGCCCGGACCACACCGCCACGTTCCTCCAGATCATCGATAAGCTCGAACGCGAAAAAGAAGAACTCACCGCCGAACGCCTCACCGCCATCGGCACGTCCCTCGACGCCGTCCGCACCTTCATCGCCGCCAAAGGAGCCGACCACCCGCCCCTCATGGCCATCCTAGCCGACCTCGCCGCCCGCGGGCTCGACTCCTTCGTCGAAATCGACCTCGGCATCGTCCGCGGTCTCGCCTACTACACAGGCGTCGTCTTCGAAATCTTCGACCTCAACCACGGCATGCGCGCCGTCGCCGGCGGTGGTCGCTACGACAACCTCTGCAACCTCATCGGCGGCACCGACCTCCCAGCCGCTGGCTTCGCCATGGGCGACATGGTCATCGCTAACCTCATCCGCGAAACCCCCCACGCCAACGCCCTCATGGAATCATGGCTCGCCTCCCAGCGCCAGCTCGATTCCTTCATCGTCATCGCCGACGAAGCCCATCGCCCCGACGCCCTCAACCTCGTCCAGTCCCTCCGCGCCGCAGGCTTCAGCTGCGATTACTCCTATCAACCCGCCAAGGTCGGCAAGCAATTTCAAACTGCTGAACAACTCGGAGCCCGCTCCGCCATCACCGTCGGCTCCGAATTCCCCAACGTAAAACTCAAACTCCTCGCCTCCCGCACCGAATCCTCACTCGACGCCGCCACCATCGTCGACTCCCTCAAATCCGCCCTCGCCACGCCCTGATTACTCCCTAACACCCCGCAGATCACTCCTCAGGACCAGGGCCGGCCCGCCACGGCTCACGCCGCGTCCTGCCCCTTCCGCTTCGCCTTCCGGATCACCGGCGGCTTCCCTTCCTCCACCACCGCGCGGTTCACCACCACCGCGCGGATATCCTCGCGCCCAGGCACCTCGAACATGATGTCCAGCATAATCTCCTCAAGGATCGCCCGCAGCGCCCGCGCCCCTGTCCCACGCTTCAATGCCGCCGCCGCCAGCGCCTGCAACCCGTCCCGCGTGATCTGAAGCTCCACCCCATCCAGGGACAGCAGCTTTGCATACTGCCTCACTAGCGAATTCCTCGGCTCCGTCAGAATCCTCAGCAGATCATCCTCCGTCAGCGTATCCAAGGTGCTGATCACCGGCAGCCGCCCGATGAACTCCGGAATCAACCCGTACGTCAGCAGATCCTCAGGCACCACTTTCCTCAACACCTGCCGCGCCGCCGCTTCCTCCGACCGCTTCGCATTGTCCTCCAGCGCCCCGAAACCCACCACGTTCCGCGCCGTCCGCCGCGAAATGATCTGCTCCAATCCCACAAACGCCCCACCGCAGATGAACAGAATGTTCGCCGTGTTCACCTGAATATACTCCTGCTGCGGATGCTTCCGCCCGCCCTGCGGCGGCACATTGCAAACCGTCCCCTCCAGCATCTTCAGCAAGGCCTGCTGCACGCCCTCTCCTGACACATCCCGCGTGATGCTCACATTCTCCGACTTCTTCCCGATCTTGTCGATCTCATCAATGTAGATGATCCCCATCTCCGCACGCCTCACATCGAAATCCGCCGCCTGCAGCAGCCGCAGCACAATGTTCTCCACATCCTCACCCACATAACCGGCCTCCGTCAGGGTCGTCGCATCCGCAATGCTGAACGGCACCCCCAGCATCTTCGCCAGGGTCCGCGCCAGCAATGTCTTCCCGCTCCCCGTCGGCCCCACCAGCAGCACGTTGCTCTTCTCCAGCTCCACATCAGGATACCGCTGCGCCGCCCGGTGAAACGGCGAACCCGTCTCCTCCTGCTGCATCGTCTGCTGAATCCGCCGGTAATGATTGTGCACCGCCACCGATAGCACTTTCTTCGCGTGCTCCTGACCAATCACATAATCATCCAGATGCCGGAAAATCTCCTGCGGCCTCGGCACCGTCAATCTCGGCAGCGGAGCCGCCCCGGGCTCCGCCGTCTCCGCCGACAGCTCCTTCTCGATGATCTCACTGCACACCCCGATGCAGTTGTCGCAAATGTACACGCCCGGCCCCGCGATCAGCTTCTTCACCTCGGAATGACTCTTCCCGCAGAAAGAGCACATGGTCAGGTTGGTCGGTCGGGCCATCGCGGCAACTGGTTCAAGACTCGTTCATCACCACCCCGCTCACACGGTCGGCGGCACCACCGCAAGGTCCTTCTTGCTCTGCAGCACTTTGTCCACCAGCCCATACGCACACGCCGTCTCCGCCGACATGTAGTTGTCACGGTCCGCATCGCGCTCCACCTGCTCCGCCGTCTTCCCAGTGTGCTCCGCAATGATCGCGTTCAGCCGCTTCTTCAACCCGTACATGAACTCCACCGTCCTCTCAACATCACTCGCCGTCCCCTGCGCACCACCACTCACCTGGTGAATCATCACGTGCGAATTCGGCAGGCAATACCGCTTCCCCTTCGTCCCCGCACACAGCAGCACCGCTCCCATGCTCGCCGCCATCCCCATGCAGTACGTGTTCACATCGCACGTCACAAACTGCATCGTATCGTAAATCGCCAGCCCAGCCGTCACACTCCCACCAGGACTGTTGATGTAAATGCTGATGTCCTTCGACGGATCCTGCATCTGCAAGTAAAGCATCTGCGCAATCAGATAGTTCGCCAGCGGATCAGACACCTGCTCGCCCAGAAAGATAATCCGGTCCTTCATCAGCCGGCTCAGCAGATCAAACTGAATCACCCCAAGCCCCGGCTCCTTCTCCAGCACCGTCACGTTCTGAATCGTGTTCATCACCCGGCCCCTCACGTGCGGCGGCAGCATCGTAAGCATGGTTCGGTCGTCCTGTAGTTCGCGGAGGTGTTTCATGAAAATGGTCGGTGCGGATGCTGTGCTCCGAAGTTACGCGCCGCGGCCGGAAGGAAAGCGAATTCGTTGCCCGAATTTCACCGCCATCTCCCCTTTTGCACCCCCTCCCCTCCCATCGGACTCTCCTCCCTCCCCTCATGCCCCTCGCCCCTGACTCGCCGCTCTCCATCTGCTTCCCCAACGATCCAAAAGCCCTCAAGGCCCTCGCCGACGCTGGCTTTTCCTCCGCCGCAGACATCGCCTCCCACTTCCCCTTCCGCCACGAGGACCGCCGCCACTTCGCCCCGTGGCCCACCTCCGAATCCGACTCACCCCTCACCATCCGCGGCCGCGTCACCGACTCCCGCCAGCTCCGCTCAGGCTTCCGCAAACCCTTCGTCGAAGTCACCCTCGAACCCATCGACTCCCAGGGCCTCCTCCCCCCAGTCATCCTCCGCTGGTTCAATCTCCCATGGCTCCACAAATCCTTCGCCGCTGACATGGAGGTCATCGCCTTCGGCAAAATCAAAGCCGCCACCCACGGCCGTCTCGTCATCGATCACCCGGAATACGAAATCCTCTCCGACGACTCCACCGACGCCGCCATCCACATGGACCGCATCACCCCGGTCTACCGCGCCCCTAACGGTATCCCCCAGAAAACCCTCCGCCGCGCCGCCTTCCTCGTCCTCTCCTCCGCAGACCCGGACGCATGGCCCGACATCCTCCCGCCCCCCTCACCCAACTCCGACTTCTCCGGCATCTCCCGCCTCACCGCCCTCCGCGATCTCCACTTCCCACCATCCGAAGAATCCACGGAACGCGCCCGCCGCTACCTCGCCCTCGAAGAATTCTTCCTCCTCCAACTCCACGTCCTCCGCCGCCGTCTCGCCATCCTCGCCCTCCAAGGCGCCCCACACTGCGGCCCCGGCCTCCTCCTCGACCGCTGGCTCGACTCCCTCCCCTTCCCCCTAACCTCCGCCCAGCTCCGCTGCATCGGTGAAATCCGCAGCGACCTCGCCTCCGCCTCGCCCATGCACCGTCTCCTCCAGGGCGACGTCGGCAGCGGCAAAACCTTCGTCGCCATCGCCGCCATCCTCCTCGCCGTCGAATCCGGTGCCCAGGCCGTCCTCATGGCCCCCACCCGCATCCTCGCCTCCCAGCACGCCCTAACCTTCCACCGCTGGCTCCATCCCCTCGG
>JAIXVE010000278.1 GCA_027483175.1 Verrucomicrobiaceae bacterium
ACCATCAGGCCTCGCGCGGTTAAACCCGCGGTGGTGTTCAACCGCCGGATGCGGAAAACCGCACGTCCGGTGGTGTGGGAGCCCTGGCGGGCGCAATCCCGCCAGGGCGACCCGATCTTTGCGGGGTCAGTCGATGAAGAGGAAGTCGTTGCTGTTGAGGAGGACGCGGGCGGCGGCGGCTGGGCCGTGGGAGGTGATGAGGGAGGAGAAGGCAGTGAGTTCTTCGGGTGAGGGGTCGCGCTGGAGGGCGTGGTGGAAGAGGGCGCGGGATTGGGCGGCGGGGTCGGGAGTGGGGGTGGTGGCGCGTTCGGCGAGACGGGAGCTGTGGTGGAGGACGAATTGGTTATTGAAGAGAGCGAGGGACTGGAGGGCGGAGGCGGAGAAGCCGCGGACTGGGGCGGGGAGACCGAGTTCGGGGAAGTCGAGGACATCCATGAAGGGATCGGCGATGCCGCGCCAGACGACGCGGTAGATGCTGCGGCGGCTGGCACCTGGGGAGTTCCAGTCGAAGTTGAGGTAATCGAGTTTGGGGGTGACCTGGGGGCCGGGGCTTTTGGAGAAGAGTTCGATGCCTGGGCCGCCGATGGTGGGGTCGAGGCGGTTGGAGACGGCGAGGACGGCGTCGCGGAAAGAGTCGGCGTCGAGACGGGAGCGGTTCATGCGCCAGAGGAGACGGTTGTCGGGGTCGAGGGCGGCGGCGTCTTCGCGGGAGGCGGAGGATTGCTGATAGGTGGCGCTGGTGACGATGAGGCGGTGGAGGGCTTTGAGGGAGCCATTGGCGTCGTCGCGGAACCATGAGGCGAGCCAGTTGAGGAGATCGGGGTGTGAGGGGAGACCGCCCATGCGGCCGAAGTCGCCGGGGGTATCGGAGAGCCCGCGGCCGAAGTGATAGTGCCAGACCCGGTTGACGATGCTGCGCCATGTGAGGGGGTTGGCTGGGTCGGCGATCCAGTTGGCGAAGGCGGCGCGGCGGGCGGCTTCGTCTTTGGGGTTTGGGAGGGAGAAGCGGGAGGGGAGAGTGGAGATGGCGGAGAGTGCGCCTGGGGGGACTTCGTCGCCGGGTTTGTCGAGATCGCCGCGTTTGAGGACCCGGATGGTGCGTGGTTCGGTGATGGTGATGAGACCGCGGTCGTTGCGGGCGGCTTTGGCGGCGGCCCAGACGGGGACTGGGGGCGGGAGAGCGGCGAGGGCGGCGGCGGCCTGTTCGGCGAGGACGTGGGCGGCGATGGTGAGGGATTGGTCAGGCGAGCGGCTGGCGGCGGGGATGGCGAGGGCTGCGGCGACGGGGGCGGGAAGGATCGTTAGGGAAGCGGCGGGGCCGTCGGCGGCGGCGAGACGGAAGCGGCCGAGGAGGTGGCTGCCGGGTTGGGACTGGCGGAGCGTGAAGGTGATGCGGTCGGCGGGCTGGAGGGAGATGGGGTTTGTGAGGATGAAGACGCCGGAGTGGGGTTCGCCGACCTTCGGGTGGATGGCCCATGAGGATTCCGGTTTGCCGTCGAAGGCCCCGGAGATGCCGAAGCCCTGCTGATCGAAGTCTGAGAAGGCCGAGGCGATGGGGACGGATTCCGGTTTGGCGGCGGAGGCGCGGAAGATGCGGATTTCGAACTCGGTGAGGTGGAGATTGCCGTTGGAGGGGCGGCCGGGGCCGCGGGCGGGGAGGGAGTCGTGGGGGAGGAGATCGATGCGGAAGGCGGAGATGCGCGGGAGGGCGGGCGGGGTGGTGACGGAGGTGACGTCTTTGTCAGGGAGGGCGCCGGAGGCGAGGAGAGAGCTGTCTTCGAGCTTTTCGAGGGAGATGCCGTCGGCGGCGGAGAAGACCTCGGGTTGGAGCGTGGCCCATGAGACGGCGGGGCCGCGTGCGGCTTCCCATGCGGCGATGGTGGCGGCGTGTTCGGGAGCGGAGAGGATGGCGGCGTCGCGGCGGGCGGCGGCGTCGCGGAGGGAGGACCAGTGGCGGCGCTGACGGCCGACGTTAGGATCCGGGTCGAAATCGATATCGCCTTTGCCGATGCCTGCGAAGACGGCTTGGATGGCGAAGTAGTCTTCCTGGGTGATGGGGTCGAATTTGTGGGCGTGGCAGCGTGCGCAGTTGGCGGTGGTGCTGACGAAGGCGCTCATCGTCTGGGTGACGAGGTCATCGCGGTCGAGGTATTCGAAGCTGGTGACGGCGGTGCCGGCGGCGCTGATGTCGTAGGTGCCTGCGCCGAGGAAGCCGAGGGCGGCGGAGAGGTGGGATTCGTCAGGGAAGCAGACGTCGGCGGCGAGTTGTTCGCGGATGAAGCGCGGGTAGGGAGTGTCTGAGTTGAAGGCGGAGATGACGTAGTCGCGGAAGCGCCATGCGTTTTCGCGTTTCACGTCGTGTTCGAAGCCGTGGGAGTCGGCGAAGTGGATGACGTCGAGCCAATGGCGGGCCCAGCGTTCGCCGTGGCGTGGGGAGGCGATGAGACGGTCGGCGAGGGCTTCCCATGCGGCAGGGTTGTCGGCGGGCCATGCGTTGGCGTCGTCGGCGTCGGGCGGGAGGCCAGTTAGGTCGAAGTGGAGACGACGGGAGAGCGTGCGAGGGTCGGCTTTGGGGGAAGGGGCGAGGCCTTTGGCCTGCAGGGTGGCTAGGATGAAGGCGTCGATGGGGTGGCCGGGGGCTGGGGGCGTGGGGCGGGAGAGCGGCTGGAGCGACCACCATGAGGCGTCAGCGGGAGGCGGGGCGGCTGGGGAGCGGGGGTCTGGTGCGCCGGAGCGGATCCAATCTTCGAGGAGGGCGATTTCTGCGTCCGGGAGTTTTTCTTTGGGAGGCATCTGGTGGTCGGCGTCGGACCAGCGGATCATGCGGACGAGGAGACTGTCGTCGGGTTTGCCGGGGATGATGGCGGGGCCGGAGTCGCCGCCCTGTTCCCAGCCGGAGCGGGAGTCGAGGGTGAGGCCGCCCTTCATTTTGCCGGAGGCGTGGGAATGGCAGTCGAGGCAGCGGGAGCGGAGGATGGGTTCGATCTGGTCGGGGAAGGAGACGTCGGCGGCCTGGAGGGGAGCTGCGCCAGCGAGCAGCAGCAGGGCGGAGAGAGAGCGGAGTGCGTGGGCTGGCATTTCACCAGCAACGGCGGGGGTGGGGCGATCTTTCGGGGGCTGGTGGAGCGCGTCTTACAGTCAGCGGGTTTTGGGGGGAGGGGTGGAGGAGGGAGGGAAGGAGAGGTGGGGGCGGAGTTTTTCGAGGGTTTTGGGGCCGATGCCGGGGACGCGGGTGAGGTCGTTGGCGTTCTGGAACGGGCGGCGTTCGATGATGCGGTTGGCGGTGGCTTCGCCGACGCCGGGGAGTTTGAGGAGCTCGTCGCGGGAGGCGGAGTTGGGGTTGATGGCGAGGGGGGTGGAGGATTTGGAGGAGGATTTGGGGGAGGAGGCGAGGTTGAGGTCGGCGTCGTCGGCGCGCTGGGTGCGGCGTTCTTCGGTGAGACTGTCCCAGTTGGTGAGGGCCCAGATGCCGCGGTTGTGTCTGGCGGCGAGGAGTTCGACATCGCGGAGGCCTTCGCGGTATTCGTCGCGGGATCTGCCATCGTGGGGCTGGCGGTAGACGCCGAAGGCGCGGGCGAGGCCTTCGGAGACGAGGACGGCGGCGAGGTCGCGGCCGTCGGCGAGGGTGATGAAGGCGTAGACGCGAGGGTGGCGACCGTCGCCGAGGGCGCTGGTGAAGGCGGTGTGGACGGTGAAGGGTTTGGCGAGGAGGGCGTTGGTGCGGTCGGCGGCGGCTTTGCCGAGGTTTTTGGCGGCGGCGATGGAGGCTTCCGGGGAATTGCCGGTGCGGGAGATGCCGAAGTACTGGCGTTGTTCGCGGAGACGTCGGGCGTCGGCTTCGTCATTGACGTGCCATTCGAGGCAGTCGGCACCGTAGAGGCGGACGGTGTGTTCCTTGCCGTCTTTGGTGCGGATGCGGAAGCTATCGCCGTCGCCCCAGTTGGTGGGGATGAGGGTGCAGCTGGGGAGGGAGACGAGGGATTCGGGGGCGGCCGGGGCGGTGGAGGTGAAGGAGAGGACGAGGGAGAGGAGGAGGAGCAGCCTGAGGATTGGCATTTGCGGAGGGTGGCATCGGCAATCTGATCTTGCAAGGCGGGGGCGGCGTCAGCATGGTCGGGTCATCATGGAAAACGTCATCATCATTGGGAGCGGGTGTGCTGGGCTTACGGCGGCGTTGTATACGGCGCGTGCGAATCTGAATCCGCTGGTGATTACCGGGCGGATGCAGGGCGGGTTGCTGACGACGACGACGATTGTGGAGAATTACCCTGGGTTTGTGGAGGGGATTGACGGGTATCAGCTGATGATGAACATGCAGCAGCAGGCGGAGCGGTTCGGGGCGCGGATTCGGTCACTGGCGACGGTGGAGAGTGTGGAGCTGGGGGCGCGGCCGTTTGCGGTGACGGTGGATGGCGAGCGGATCGAGGCGCAGACGATTATCATTGCGACGGGGGCAGGGCACCGGCATCTGGGGATTGAGAGCGAGCACCTGCTGGAGAACAAAGGGGTGACGTACTGTGCGACGTGTGACGGGGCGTTGCCGATGTTCCGGAACAAGCCGCTGGTGGTGATTGGGGGCGGTGATTCGGCGTGTGAGGAGGCGCTATATCTGACGCGATTCGGGTCGGTGGTGCATCTGATTCACCGGCGGGATGCGCTGCGGGCGTCGAAGATCATGGCGGACCGGGTGTTAGCGCATCCGAAGATCAAGCCGGTGTGGAACAGTGAGGTGGTGGAGATTCTGGATGTGGCGAAGGATGAGGTGACGGGCGTGCGGTTGCGGGACACGGTGACGGGAGCGGAGACGACGATGGATTGTGCGGGCGTGTTTATTGCGATCGGGCTGGTGCCTAACACGGCGTTGTTCAAAGGCGTGATCGATATGGACGAGAGCGGCTACATCAAGCCGGTGGAGGGCGGGAAGACGAATGTGCCCGGGGTGTTTGTGGCGGGGGACTGTGCGGACAAGGTGTTTCGTCAGGCGATCACGGCTGCGGGGATGGGGTGCATGGCGGCGATTGACTGCGAGCGGTATTTAATGGGCGGCCACTGAGGCGGCCTGAGGGCGGCCACTGAGGTGGGCTTTAGCGGCGGCCGCTGAGGCGGCCTTGGGGCGGCGTCAGAGGTTAGCTGCGGCGAGTTGGAGACCTGATTCGAGGGAGACGAGAGGATTCCAGCCGGTGGCGGCGATGAATCTGGAGGGATCGATGCGGTTATCGGAGACGTCCCATGGGACGGGTGGGCCGTTGGTGATGGTGATGGGGCGGTTGGTGGTGGCTTCGACGAGGGAGACGAGTTCGGAGAGACGGGTGGGGCGGCCGGAGGCGATGTTCCAGAGGCCTTGGAGGCGGGAGCGGACGATGAGGTCGAGGGCGCGGAAGCAGTCGGAGCCGTGGAGGTAGTCTTTGGTGGAATCGCAGCCCCAGCGGGTGAAGGGTTGGTTGGAGCGGGCGGCGTGGATGAGTTTGCCGACGGCGCCCTGGGCGTCGTTTGGGTGGGAGGGGATGCCGTAGAGATTGCTGATGCGGAGGATGGCGTGGGGGAGGCCGCTGGCGCGGATGAGGGATTCGGCTTGGAGTTTGGCGCTGGCGTAGCGGCCGATGGGGGCGGGCGGGTCTGATTCGGTGCTAGGGTGGGAGCCGGCGTTGCCGTAGACTGCGCCTGTGGAGAGGAAGATGAAGAGAGGCGGGTTGGGGCTGGCGGCGCAGTTGGCGAGGATGGCGGCGAGGAGGTCGAGGTCGGGTGTGGCGGCGTCCGGGCCTGCGGATTCTGCGGTGGCTGGGACGGAGCTCCATGCGGCGTGGATGAGGGCGTCGCCGAGGATGGGGGAGTTGGGGGAGGAGAGGTTGGAGAGCGGGAGACAGCCTTGGTCCGGGTTTCTGGAGTAGGGCTGGAGGTTCCATGACGGGGCCATGGTGGCGCGGAGCGCCTTGCCGACACGGCCCGCGCTACCGGTGAGCAGGACGAGGGGCCGGGAATGCATGGGACCGTCCATGCGCTGACTCAGGGAAAAAGCAACGGGTGTCGCCTTACTTGGCTGGTGCCTGCTGCATGACGACGAAGACGAGACGACCGCCGCGCCATTTGGGGCCGCCGAGGAAGACGGGCTGGCCGGGGCTGATGACGGTATCGCTTTTGACGAGGACTTTTTTATCCTGCCAGAGCTGGAGGTGGACATTGAGGCCGCCGCCTTCGGCTGGGCCCTGGTAGTCGATTTTGAGGCAGAGGTCCTTGGAGGGAACGACCCATGATTCGTATTCCTTGAAGACCTTCTGGGTGTGGCGGCCGATGAGGTGGAAGTGGGGGAATTTGAAGACCTTGGCGAGGCGCAGGGAGAGCGACTGGGCGACGGCGGGGTCGAGGGTGACCTTGTCTTCTTTAGGGAGTGGGGTGGTGGCGTCTTTTGAGGCGAAGAAGAGGAGCCCGTCGACGAGGGCTTCGGCGGCGGCTGGGGTGGGAGTAGGGGCAGCTGCGGGCGTGGCTGCGGGAGTGGGAGATTGTGAGAAGGCGTGGGAAATGGAGGAGAGGACTGCGAGGAGCAGCGGGAGGAAAGACCGGCGCGATCGGGATGGGGATGGGGAGGTCACGGGATGGCGCGGAGGTGGGGGGCACTGGTGGCGTCGTGGCTGAGGACGACGACTGGTTTTCGGGAGCCGTTGGCTGCGTAGAAGATCTGGGGTTCGCCGGGGGCGGCGGGGTCGGCGCTGGCGATGTTGAAGGCGCGGATTTCGCGGGAGTCGGGGACGGCTTCGAGGTTTTCGAGGTCTATGACGGTGGCGTCGGCGTCGTCGGAGAAGTAGGCGCGGGCGATGACGCGGGAGTCCGGCGTGTAGGTTTCTGCGACTGGGCTGGAGCGCGGGTGTGGGTTGGCGTTCCAGAGGAGGAATCCGGCGGCGACGAGGGCGGCGGAGGCGAGTGGAGCGAACCACTGGCGGAAGCGGGAGGGGAAAGGGGTGATGTAGGAGGCGGGGGCGGTGGCTGGGGCGTCGCGTTGGACGACCTCCATGATGCGGCTGGTGAAGAGGTCCGGGGAAGGGAGTTCGACGGTGCGGGGGAGCGAGGAACGGAGGAGGTTGCCGGTGAGCTGGGAGGCGGCGCGTTGCTCGTGCCATGCGGGCGGGGCGGAGAGGTCGAGGGCCTTGAGTTGGTCTTCGGGCAGCGAGCGATCGATCCAGCGGAGGAGCTGTTCGTCTTGGGGCGGCAGGTTGGGTTCGTCGTTCATGGCGTGTCCTGTCGTTGGGAGGTGTGGGCGTGGTGCAGGTCTGCGAGGAGGGTCTGCAGGCGTTTGCGGGCGTAAAAGAGACGGCTCATGACGGTGCCGAGCGAGCAGCCGGCGGCGTCGGCGATTTCCTGATAGGAGAGCCCGTCGATTTCCTTCATGAGGATGACGGCGCGGTGTTC
>JAIXVE010000083.1 GCA_027483175.1 Verrucomicrobiaceae bacterium
CTTCTGTTCCTTCGTCCACGGCTTGTCCCGGTAAATCCCAAGGTCATTAATCTCATGCCGCCCGTGCGGCAGCGTCACCGCATAAAACAGAAAAAACGGCTGCTCCTTCACCTCGCGCACCCACTTCAGCACCGACTCCTGAATCAGATCCTGCGCGTACGTCTTCCCCACTCCCTTCCCGTCATTCCCCGGCAACTCGATCCGCTTCGCATCATCATAGAGATGCGTCGGAAAATACGAATGCGCGTGCCGCTGACAATTGTACCCGAAAAACCGCTCCATCCCCTGCTTCAGCGGACTCCCCTCCGTCTCGAACATCCCCATGCCCCACTTGCCCATGCAAGCCGTCCGGTAACCCGCCGCCCTCAACACCTCCGCCACCGTCACCGTCGCCGCCGGCAGCGGATACTGTCCCTCCCCTGGCGCAATCTCCCAGTTCCCCCGCACCGGCGCATGCCCGCTGTGCAACCCCGTCATCAGCGACGTCCGACTCGGCGCACACACGCTCGTCCCGCAATACGCCTGCGTGAATCGCATCCCCTCCGCCGCCATCCGGTCAATCGCCGGAGTCTCTATCAATTTCTGGCCGTAACACCCCAGATCCCCCTGCGCCAGGTCATCGCTCAGGATAAACACCACGTTCGGCTTCACCTCCGCAGCTCCCGCCGCGCAGCACCACACCGCTAACACCGCACCAAGAATTCCCTTTGTCTTCATCGCGTGACCCCACACCCGGCTTCCCTCCCGGAAAACCGTCCACTCACGCGCGTTCGCGGTCCCCTCTCCTACAATTCCACCGTCATCCCCTGCGTCGCCACCGTCACCCTCGACCCCGGAAACTCCTCCGTCATCGCCGCCGCCAGCGCCTCGCTCCCCTCCGGCTCGCCATGCACCAGCCACACCTTTTCCTTCTTCCCGCCCGTCCGCCGGAACCAGTCCATCAATTCACTGTGGTCCGCATGCCCCGAGAACGAATCCAGAATCTCAATGTCCGCCCTCACCCGGTGCGGTTCACCGAAGATATTCACCTCCTTGTGCCCGTTCCGCAGCCTCCAGCCTAACGTGTGTTCCGCACAATACCCCACAAACAGCACCGTCGTCGCAGGATCATCGATGTTGTTCTTCAAATGATGCAGCACCCGCCCGGCCTCGCACATCCCCGACGCCGCAATGATGATGAACGGCCCCTCCATCCCGTTCAGCTTCCGCGAATCCGCCGCCTTCCGCACCATCGTCAGATTCTCAAACCCGAACGGATTGCTCTTCTCAAACAGCTTCTCGTAAATCTCCGCATTGAAACACTCGGGATGCAGCCGGAAAACCTCCGTCGCACTAACCGCCAGCGGGCTGTCCACATACACCGGCACATCCGGAATGCACCCAGTCTCAAATAAATCGTGCAGCACCACCAGCAACTGCTGCGTCCGTTCCACCGCAAACGAAGGAATGATCACCTTCCCATGACGATCCAGCGCCCGGTTCAGAATCCGGCACAACACCTCCCGCGCCCCCGTCACCTGCTCATGCTCCCGCCCGCCATACGTGCTCTCCATGATCACCGCATCCACCCCGTCCGCATGCTCCGGATCCCGCAGCAGATCATTCGTCCCACGCCCGATGTCCCCCGAAAACAACAGCCGCCGCTTCGTCCCTGTCGCAAACTCATGCAGGTCCACCACAACCTGCGCCGACCCCAGAATGTGCCCCGCATCAATGAACGTCACCGTCACCCCGTCCGCCACCACCATCGGCCGCCCGTAATCAAACGTCACAAATTGCCTCAGACACTTCTCCGCATCCATCTCCGAATACAGCGGATGAAACGCCGCCAGTCCCTTCTTCGCACGGTGCCGGTTCACATACTCAATGTCCGACTCTTGAATCCTCGCAGAATCCGCCAGCATGATCTGACACAAATCCCGCGTCGCCGGCGTCGCAAAGATATTCCCACGATACCCCTGACGCGTCAGATTCGGCAGATTCCCCGAATGATCAATGTGCGCATGGCTCAGCACCACCGCATCAATCGTCGCAGGCTCAAACTGAAACTGCCGGTTGATGTCATACGCTTCTTCCCGGTGCCCTTGATACAATCCGCAGTCGAGGAGCACCCGCTTGCCGTTGACCTCGATCAGATGCCGCGATCCAGTGGTGGTGCCGGCGGCACCGAAAAAAGAGATTTTCATGATAGGGGGGATGCTCTCAATACGCCCCAACCATCCAGCCGGAGGCCGCCACACGCAACCCCGGCCTCACCGCCCCTCACTCGCCCGCCATCCGCATCCCCCGCGCCGCCTCGCAACCCGCCGCCAGCACCGCCTCCGTCACCCGGTCCACCAACCCCACCGGTGCCAGCGCATCCGCATTGATCACCACAAACCGCGCCTCACGCCGCACCGCCTCCAGCTTTCCCTGCAAATCCCCCAGCGCCACCAGCTCGTGATTCAGATAAACCGCCGGCGCCTCCCCAGCCGTCACCGTCACCACATGGTTCCGCTCCACACTCTTATAACTCGAATTCCCCACCGGCAGATTCACCCTCACCCCCGACCTCACCACCAGATTCGACGTCAGCAGAAAAAACAGCAGCAGCAACCCCACCACATTCAGCAGCGGCGCAAGATACAGAAAATCCGGCCGGACCTTCAATGTGCTCTCAAGCTTCATCGCGCATTCCCTCGTTCGCTCCCGCTCACCCTCACTTCAGCAGGGTCGGCCCACCAGCCGCCTTCCGCTTCTTGTCTTCCTCCACCGCTCGCGCCCCCTCCTTGAACCCCACGATCATCTCCGTGTTCTCCCGACTCTGGAAAATCATGTTCACCACCTCAATCCCCGCACGCTCCATGTCGTGCATCAGGGTCTTCACATGCGCCGCCAGATACGCATAAAGAATATACGCCGGAATCGCCACCGCCAACCCCGCTGCCGATGTCACAAGGCTCCGGTAAATCCCCCGCGACATCTCCGTCGCCGTCGCAAATCCATTCTGCGTGAACGGCCGGAACGTGTCCACCAACCCCAGCACCGTCCCCAGCAACCCAATCAGCGGCGCAATGTACGCAATCGACAGCAGCACCGCCACATGCCGCTCCAGCCTCGGCACCTCCAGTTGCCCAGCCTCCTGCGCAATCTCCTTCAAATCCGCACGAGTCGCCCCATGCTGCGTCAGCACCGCCTTCATCACCCGCGCCACCGGCCCAGGCGTCCCCGCACACACCGTCAGCGCTTCCACATAGTTCTTCCGCGCAATCAGATTCCCAGCCCCCTGCAGCAAGTCCTGCACCACAATGCTCGACCGGTGAAAGTAGAAATACCGCTCCAGAAATATGGCCACAGCCAGCACACTGCAGCCAAGCAGCAGAAATATCAGCGGGCCCCCCTGGGTGATCAGTTCCTTCATGGTAAGTCTCCAGCGTAGCGGGTTGCGTGCCGGGGGCAACCCGCGAGTTTCCATCAACTTAACCTGTTCTGAATGTTCATCCAACTTAAATTTCACCCCCTCCGACTCGGAATCTTCCCTCCCACACCCGCACCTCCCCCTCCTCACCAGCCCAGGACCGCGAGGCTCCGCATTCGCCCCATACATTCTCCCTCCTCCCTCCTTCCCCCTTCTCACTTCCCACCTTTCCCTTCCCCGTTCTCACTTCTCACTTCTCACTTCCTCCTTCTCCCTTCCCCTTTCTCACTTCTCACTTCTCACTTCTCACTTCCTCCTTCTCCCTTCCCCGTTCTCACTTCTCACTTCTCACTTCTCACTTCCTTCCCCCCAGTCCAGCCCCTCCACCGCCAGCAAGCCGCGCAGTTCCGGCAAGTCCCACACCTGCACCGTCCCGTTCACCAGTGCCGCCGCAAGCCTCCGGCTGTCCGGACTGAACGCCAGCGCACCAGTCATGAACGGCTCCGGCGGCGTCAGCGTCACGAGCCGTCTCCCGCTCGCCGGATCAATCAGCCAGATGTCCCACTGACGCCCAAGCGCCGCCAGCAGGGTCCCATCAGGGCTGAACGCCACCAGTTTCCCCAGCACCCCCGCCGGCCGGTCCATCCGGTGCCGCAATCGCCGCGAAGGCACTTCCCAGAAATCAATGTGCCGCTCGCCCTGAAACGCCACGCAGCTTCCATCCGGCGCAAACGCACAGTGCCACGTGTCGAACGCGTCCTTCTCCAGCATCACCGAACTCAGCAGCACCGGAAGCCCCGCTTCCGCCGGAAACAGCAGCGGATAACCCGTCCCTCCCGTCGCCAGCCACTTCCCGTCAGGACTCATCGCCGGCACCGGCCATTGCGCAGCCGTGTTCCAGCGCCGGATCCGCCGCCCGTCTTCCCACAGCTCCACATGATTCCCGTAAGGAGCCTCCTCACTCACCCGACTCACCGCAATCCGCTTTCCCGCACTCGCCAGATAATTCACCCGCTCAGGTGGACTCGGAGGCTTCCCACCCGAAACCGCAGCCCACGCCTGCGCCATCATGCCTTCCACCGCACCCACGATCGCCGGCTCCGGCACTGAAAACCCAGCCACCGCATCGCCCGGACGCCACGTCACCGTCGTGCGCATCACACCGCCCCCCGCCGCAGAAAACAGCAGGGTCCGCGCATCCATCGACTGCACACTAACCGCATTCCCCGCCACCGGCTGCGTGCCAAGGAACTTAAGCGTCGACGCTTCCCACAAACTGAGCCCCCTGCCCGATGCAGAACACACCAGCGCTCCGTCCGCCGAAAAGGCCAGTCCCTGAGCCCCCGGAAGGTTATCGTCAGGGCGCTGCGGCAACCGCGCCACCCGCACAACACGCTGCGGTCGGTAACCCTGCACCGCCGCCACCCCTGGCGCACCAGTGGACTTGTAATGCAGCAGCGTCCCGCCACTCCCGGGCACCGCGACCGCCGATGCCGGCACCGGCATCGAAATCAGCGGCCGCCCAGTCCAGGGATTCCACAGCCGCGCCGTCCGATCCCAACTCCCCGAAAGCAGCACGCCGCCTCGCAGAAACTCAAAATGCGACGGCCGGTTGTCGTGCCCATTGCACTCCGCCCACTTCAATCCCGTTTCCGTGTCCCAGACCGTGATGCGGTTGTCTTGCGTGCCCACCGC
>JAIXVE010000142.1 GCA_027483175.1 Verrucomicrobiaceae bacterium
GTGAGGAAGGGAGAGGGGGAGGTGGAGTTCACGCGGCAGCGTGCGCCGCAGAAGGTGACGGTGCGGGGGCAGGACGGGAAGCCGACGGAGGAATTGGATGAAGGGACGCCGTGGTTTATTTCGAGGCCGCTTCTGAATGCGCCTGCGAGTCAGGCGGCGGTGAAGGATTTTGTGTCGATGATGTGCGGGGCGCAGGTGGCGGGATGGCTGCCGGCTGCGGAGAGTACTGGTGGGGCGACGGTGGAGAAGCCGCTGCTGGAGGTGACGCTGACTGGGCCTGCGGGCAGTCGGCCGGATGCGCTGGCATTTTTTCCTGATCCGGGAGGGAAGGGGACGGTGATCTGCCGGAGCCGGTTGAGGCGGTGTGCGTTCCGGGTGGCGCAGGAGATTGCGGACGATCTGGCGATTGCGGAGAACCCTGACAATTTCCGGGACACGAAGCTGGCGTCGATGGAGACTGGCCTGGTGCACACCCTGCAGTGCGAGCTGGTGGAGGGGGATTCTGTGGAGTTGCGGCGCGTGGGTGACAAGTGGTCTTGGCGGCCATTGGCGGGGGGCAAGTGGAGTGATGCAGCTGGGGAGCGGGTGGAGGCGCTGGTGAAGGCGGTGAATGAGACCCCGATTCTGGTGTTTGCGGAGGATTCGCTAGCGGATCCGGCGGTGTATGGATTGGACAAGCCGGCGTTTGTGCTGCGGTTCGGGATTGCGCCGAATGGGAGTCTGGAGACGCCTGCGGAGCTGACGCCGCGGAACAGTGTGACGCTGAGGATCGGGATTGACGGGTCGCGGCGGGTGCATGCGAATTTTCTGGGGCAGCCGTTTGTGTACACGATCGGGCCTGAGCTAGGGTATGCGATTCCGGTGAAGGCGGCGAAGTGGCGGAGCCGGACCTTGCCAGGGTGGTCATTGAGGCAGGTGAGGTCGCTGCGGATTGGGGTGGGGACGGCGCCTGCGGTGCTGCTGCGGATGGATCCCCTGACATTCAAGTGGACGGCGGAGCGTGAGGGTCGGGATGTGTCGGAGATGCTGGTGCCTGCGGCTGCGGAGGCGCTGGCGAACCGTTCCGGGAGCCTGCATGCGGGGAACTGGCTGACGGACGGGCCTGCGGCGGCGGCGGCGCTGGAGAAGCCGGCGCTGACGCTGGAGGTGGTGCGTGAAGTATACGATGATGCGCCTGGGGCGTCGCATGAGGAGACGGTGCGGCTGGATCTGGCACTGATGCCTGCGGGGCCGACGGCACCGTATTGTTATGGGAGGATGACGGGGATCGAGGAACCGTTTCTGGTGGATGCGCGGGTGTTGCGGGAGCTATCGATTCCGCTGCTGCGGGCACCGAAGGCCGGGGCGGAGCGGTGAGAAGGGATCGGAGTGAAAAGTGGTTGCGCGAGGGGCCGTTGGTTTGCACAGTGAACTGTCCGCAGCGGACCTGAACCATTGAAACGCGCCTGCCAGACCTTGTTAGTGCTGATGAGCTGCCTGCATTTGTGCGGTGGGTCGCTGGGTTTTCTGCAGTTGATGGCGTGGGCGGGGATGGCGGTGACGTATACTGCGGAGTCGGGGGTGGCTGAGGGATTGAAGGAGACGTTTGATGGAGAGCATCCGTGTCCGCTGTGTGCGGCGATTGCGGCGGCTGAGGGGACGGAGAGCGAGCCGGGGGAACCGGGCGCGCCGCTGCCGCAGTCGATTGAGCGGCTTGCGAAGCAGGTGATTTGGCTGGCGGAGGCGGGGATGCCGCTGATGCCGGAGGTTGTGGAGGGAGTGGTGGTGCTGCCTGAGGTGGTGGAGCGGAGCGGGCGTGGTGGGGAGATGCCGCCGGTGCCGCCGCCGCGAGGGCTGGCCTGAGGTCGGCCCTGAGTTTCGTCTGAGACGAGACGGGAGCTGGCTTGGGTACCGGCATGATGTTGCTGCTGCGGGCGGAGTGTGCCTGAGCGGGACTGTGCCGATGACCAGTGCGGAAGCGTGTGCGGGGATCTGACCGGGTGTCAGATCTGTGTGTGGGGGAGGGCTTCCGGGGATCCATGCACTGGGATTGATCTGGAGTGTCCCGCTGCCGTGCGGCCGCCGTCTGGATACCGGCGATCTGCGGGCGTTTTGCCGTTGCGGGTTTTTCGTCCGTGCTGTGCGCGCAGCGGGGCCTCCTCTGATTTTGATGCTGATGCGATGCTGCGGCTGATGGGCTGCGGCGAGATGAGCTGTCCGTGCGGCGGGCGGCGAGTGTTCCGATGACTAGCTAATTTTGCAAACAAACTGATTATGAAGCCTTACATTTCTTTGATTCTGAGTCTGGTCGCTAGTGCCGGGGTGGTCCGGGCGCACCATGGGCGGGATTTTCTGCTGCTGCAGGACTACAATGTGCCGGTGCCGTTTGCCGGGGTGATCACGGGTGGGTATTCGTTCGAGTCTGGTGAGGGCGGTGATGAATCGACGGTGGAGACGGGAGTGTTCACCGGGGTGGCTCCGCGGGCCGGGCTGGGGTTGAATCTGGGGGCTGGGGACTATGGGGACGGGTGGGATTTCTCGTCGGTTTCGCCGTACACACAGATTCAGCTGACGCCGCCGACGGCGAAGTTTCCGGTGAGGGTGGCGCTGATTGCGGGGTATCAGTTTGCGGTGAATGGAGAGGATGGGCGTGATGCGGAGGCTGGTCATGACGACCATCATGACGAGCATGATGCGCATGAAGAGGCCGGGGGGCATGATGATGCGGATGTGCTGCATGGGCACACGCATGCTGCGGGAGGGATTCACCAGCATGGAGTGAGTCAGTTTTTCGGGCGATTGATTGTGGAGACGGACCTGACGGCGGCGGACAAGGTGCTGTTCAATCTGATCGCGATTGTGCCAGAGGGAGGGAAGGCGGAATGGGGGTATGCGGGTGGCTACCGGCATTCGTTTTCGCATGCGGTGGCGTTAGGGGTGGAGGCGATTGGTGACTTCGGGGAGGCGAATCAGCATGAATTGATGGCGGGGGCGTATCTTGCGCCGACGCACACGGTGCTGGTGAGATTGGGGGTCGGGTTCGGGCTGACTGAGGAATCGCCGGATTACACGCTGCGCGGGGGGCTGGTCTGGAGGTTCTGAGCGGGCCGGGGAGGCCCGGGCCGGCGCGATTTACTAGCAGAACAAATTCAGGAACGATGAAAAGCCGAATGATTCGAACGGTGCTGATATCGGTGGTGGCGGCGCTGCGGGTGGCGGGGCAGGAGACGGCGCATTTTGAAGCGCGTCTGGTGCGGCCGATGGTGGTGACGCCTGACGGGACGCGGTTGCTGGTGCTGCACAGTGCGGATGCGAAGCTGTCGGTGTTTGACATTGCGGGGGAGGCGGCGGGGAGGCCGGTGCTGACGGCGGAGTTGCAGACGGGGTTGGAGCCAGTGAGTGTGATGGCGCGGACGGATGACGAAGTGTGGGTGGTGAACGAGGCGAGCGACAGTGTTTCGGTGATCTCGCTGAAGCGGATGACGACGGTGGCGACGCTGGTGTGCGGGGATGAGCCGGGGGATGTGGTGTTTGCGGGCGGGAGGGCGTGGGTGAGTTGCGGTCGTTCGAATGAAGTGTGGGTGTATGATGCGGAGAGCCGGGTGGTGGTGGGGCGGGTGGCGCTGCCGGGATTGTATCCGCGGGCGCTGGCGGTGAAGGCGGATGGGTTAGGGGTGTATGTGGCGTCGTTGCTGTCGGGTAATGGGACGACGGTGCTGCCTGCGGCGGTGGCCGGGTTGCCGCCGATGCCGACGAATGGGAGCCTGCCGGCGGCACCGGCGACGGCGCGGATTGTGAGGGCGGACGATGCTCGGGTGACGTGGACGGTGGCGGATGATGATGTGATGGAGATCGGGGTGGCGGGGACGCCTGCGGTGGTGCGGAGGCA
>JAIXVE010000166.1 GCA_027483175.1 Verrucomicrobiaceae bacterium
TGACGGCCGCGGAAGAGGGACCAGAGGATCATGAGTTTTCCGGCGATGCCGATGCCTTGGATCATCATGAGGACGTCCGGGCTGGGTTGGCCTTCGATGAGGATGCGCATGGTTTCTGCGGCGAGGACCATGGCTGCGCCGACGGCGATGAGGAGGCCGAAGGTGGCTTGTCCGCGCATGAAGAGTTCCCTGCCGAGATAGAACCAGCCGCAGACGAGGGCGAAGCTGAAGACCGTTTCGGTGATGTTCAGGTATTCGGCGGTATTCAAGGTGGATGGGAGGTTGGAACTGGGAGCGGCGTTGGAGCCGAGCGGGCGTCAAACGGGGGAGTGCCGAGGCGACGGTATGCAGCGAACGCGGGGAAAGCGAGTCCGCAAGCGCGCCTGATGGAAGGTGGGAGGGCTGGGGGAGTCAGGATGGTGTTGGATTGTCCCGCGGGCAAAGGGGGTCTGCGAGTGGGACGGCAGACAAAGCGGTTGGTTTTGAGCGCTTTATCTGGACTTGCCTATGAAACGCGCGCCGCATCCATCGGATTCACTCTTAAATCTCATTGGCGGGACGCCGCTGGTGCCGCTGCATTTTGTGGAGGAGGGGGTGACGGTGCTGGGGAAGGCGGAGTTTCTGAATCCGAGCGGGAGTGTGAAGGACCGGCTGGCGAAGGCGGTGATTCTGGCGGGTGAGGCGAGCGGGGAGTTGGGGCCTGAGAGTGTGATTGTGGAGTGCACGAGCGGGAACACGGGGATCAGTCTGGCGATGGTGGGGGCGGCGCGGGGGTATCGGGTGCGGACGGTGATGTCGACGACGGCGAGTGGGGAGCGGCGGAGTCTGCTGAGGCGGCTGGGGGCGGAGCTGGTGCTGTTTGAGGGAGGGGCGAGTTATCAGGCGGGGATTGAGCTGACGCGGGAGATGGCGGCGGCGGATTCGAGGGTATATCTGCCGCGGCAGTTTGAGAATCGGCTGAATGCGGATGAGCATGAGGAGGGAACGGGGCAGGAGATCATTGCGCAGAGCGGGGGGGAGCTGCATGCGTTTGTTAGTGGGTATGGGACTGGGGGGACGCTGACGGGGGTGGGTCGGGCGCTGAAGGCGCGATGGCCGGGGTTGCGGGTGGTGGCGATGGAGCCGTCCGGGGAGCTGATGCCTGGGGAGTTGCCGTGCTGTCACCGGATTGAGGGCGTGGCGCAGGATTACGAGCCGCCGATTCTGGGGATGGCGCCGATTGACGAGCGGGTGCGGGTGCCGGGAGGGAAGGCGATGGCGATGGCGCGGCGGATGCACCGGGAGTTCGGGCTGCTGGTGGGGACGTCGTCCGGGGCGAATGTGGTGGCGGCGCTGGAGGTGGCGCGGGAGCTGGGGCCCGGGGCGCGGGTGGTGACGATTCTGTGTGATCGAGCGGACCGGTATTTCAGCACGGCGCTGTTCGGGGACTGAGGGCGTGAGGGTGGGTACGTCTGTGGGGCAGGGATGAGGCCGGGGGCGGACTTGATAGGAGGGTGTGCCTGTCAGGCTCCAGCTTTGGAGGCTCTAAATGAAATTGCAAAAGTATAAGTTATTGATAAAATGTGACATGTCCAAGAATTGGAAATTAGTAGCGTTCGCATTGTTTTTTGGCTTGTCGCAAGGCTTTATTATTAGTCTTGTCCAAGTTGAGTCCGGTCCGGGGTTTTATGAGCGGTTACTGTGGTATTTTGTAAGCAGATCGCCAATTTTTTTGGCGGAAGCTTTGAGCTGCCTGCTGGCCCTTATGTATTTGACACGTAAGCCAAAGTCGCCAGAATATTATATGCAATTATGGTATAAACCAAAAAGAGGTCCAGTCCGTGAAACCTAAGGGGTTAGTATAGTGATTGAGTCTCCTGAAGAATTACAGATGGGGCGAGCCCAAATGCCAACTTGTACTGACCAAGCGCGCTTGCGAGGGAACCGCAACGTTATCGCAGGATACAGCCTCGTTATGGTTGCTGGCTATTGCTTTGTAAAATCAGTTCATGTCTGGCCTCAGCTTGTCAAAATGGTTCCAACGGGACTGATTGGAGGCCTCAGTGTGTTCATCCAAGCGATGGCGTTGCTGATGATGGCTGGCGCTGTCTGCGTGGATGCATGGACGTTGATCTGCGCGACCAAGGGGGCGCGGCCACTCTGCGCGAACATGCTGGCAGGTATCTTCATGCTCGCAGTGTCCATTTTTGCATTTTACCGCACCGCATGCCTGCTGATGGCTTTTGATTAGCAGCTTTGCGATTCGTTGCGGCACGGCTGCCGGTAGAGCCGGAAGATGGTGGCGGGGGAATGGCTGGTCAGGTCTTCCGCAAATCCTGAGAGCACCCGCCTGATCTTAGTGCCATTGGGGGCTGAGGTCACAGGCAGGATGGCCGTGCCACTTTGCTTCAGGTTGAAGCGACCGAGTGTGGGGTGGTGCACCCATCAGGATTCGAACCTGAAACCTTCTGATCCGTAGTCAGATGCTCTAATCCGTTGAGCTATGGATGCGCTTGCGGGAAGAGAGCCATAATCAGGGTGGGGGAGGTGTCAACTGGCGAGGTGGAAAAATGTTGCCCCTGGGTGTGGGGTGAGGCGATGGGGGGGTGCGATGTCTCTTGCGCGGGGCGGGTGGGCGTGAGAGAGGGGGTGATGGTTACGAAGCTTCTGCACACGCGGTACCGGGTCGCGGACCTTGGCCGGACGATTGCCTTTTACAAGGAAGTGCTGGGGTTGGAGGAGGTGAGGCGGCACAAGAGCCCGCGGGGATCGGAGCTGGTGTTTCTGAAGGCACCGGGGAGCGAGGAGCTGATTGAGATTTGTCAGTATGATGCGAGCGGGCCTGTGGTGGTGGGGCCTGATCTGACGCATCTGGCGTTTGAGGTGGAGGATCTGGAGGCATTTGCGGAGCATGCGGCGGCGAAGGGGTATCCGCTGAGTGACGGGCCGACGGTGACGTCGAGCGGGTCTGTGTTTGCGTTTGTGGATGCGCCTGAGGGTTATGAGATCGAGTTGATCCAGCGGGTGGCGAGTGCGGGTTGAGCGAATGCGGCTGACTGATTATGGAATTCGACTGGCTGGACGTCTGTTTTGATCTCAAGCGGATGACGCCGCGTGAGGTTGAGGAGTCGTTTGAGGATCCGTTTTCGCTGAGGCTGCTGCCTGAGGGAGGGGGGGAGGCGGCGACGGCGCGGTATTACAGTCTTGGGAAGACGGTGGGGGGCCGTGGGGTATTTGCGGTCTTCTGGACGGATGGGAAGAAGTACCGGGTGATTTTTGCGCGTGACATGACGACGGACGAGCTGGCGTTTTACGAGCGGAAGAACTCTGAATTTGTGTAATATGAACCGGATCATTGATTGGGCATCGATACCTGCATTTGAGACTGAACAGGAGGAGGCGGAGTGGTGGGGGGTGCATCAGCTGGATGCGCGGCTGATGAATGCGGCGCTGCACCGTCCGGATGTGAGGGAGAGCACGACGATCACGCTGCGGTTTGATCCGCGGATGCTGGCGAGGATCAAGCGGCTGGCGAGGAGCCGGTATCTGAATTATCAGAGCATGATCAAGCAGTGGCTGAGCGAGCGGCTGGAGCACGAGATGCATCATGGCAATGGCGGGCGTTAAGGTGCTGCTGAGGCGTGGGGTATTCTGGCTGGGGGCGTGGGCCTGCTGGCTGGGGTTGCTGACGTGGTTGTCGTCGCAGAGTCATCCGGGCCCTGTGATAGCGGTTAGGAACATCGACAAGGTGGAGCATTTTCTGTATTTTGCGGCTGGCGGGGTGCTGATGGGCGGGGCGTTGGGGTTGTGGGGGAGGCGGGAGGAATTGCCTGTGGTGAGGCTGGGGTGGAATGTGATTGCGTGTCTGGTGGTGGCGATAGGGGCGCTGGTGGGGTGGCTGGACGAGTGGCATCAGCGGTTTGTGCCGGGGAGGGTGGGGTTGGATGTGGATGACTGGATTGCGGACACCCTAGGGAGTCTGGTTGGCGGGGTGGCGGTGCGGTGGGTGCTGCCGAGGCTGGCGTCGGTGAGGCGTTGAGAGGAAGGTGGAGCGGGGCACTTGCTGAATGGCTGGCATGGTATAGGGGCGGGGATGAGATTTGCGATCTGCAACGAGACCTGGGGTGGATTTGGGGCGGACTTTGCGGCTGTGTGCGGCCGGATCGTGGAGGCTGGGTATGGGGGAGTGGAGGTGGCGCCGTTCACGCTGGCGGAGAATCCGGCGACGCTGACGGAGGAGGAGGCGGGGCGATTCGGGGAAGTGGCGAGGGCGGCTGGGTTGGAGGTGGTGGGGTTGCACTGGCTGCTGGTGCAGCCGCCGGGTTTTCATCTGACGGTGCCTGATGGGGGGGTGAGGCGTGCGACGGCGGAGTTTGGGCAGCATCTGGCGCGGTTGTGTGCGGCGATGGGTGGGAAGGTGATGGTGTGGGGGAGTCCGAAGCAGCGGAATCTGGAGCCGGGTTGGGCGTGGGAGGATGCGGCGGGTCGGGCGGCGGAGGTGTTGCGTGCGATTGCGGAGACGGCTGGGCCGCTGGGGGTGACGCTGGCGATTGAGCCGCTGGGTCGGCGGGAGACGAATTTTCTGAACACGGCGGAGGAGACGCGGCGGTTGCTGAGGATGGTGGATCATCCGGCGTGCCGGCTGCATCTGGATGTGAAGGCGATGAGTGACGAGGGGGTGCCGATTGAGGAGATCATCCGGGCGAGCCGGGAGGACACGGTGCATTTTCATGCAAACGATCCTAACTTGAGGGGGCCGGGGATGGGGGAGGTGGTGTACGAGCCGATTGTGGCGGCGCTGCGGGAGACTGGATATGACGGGTGGGTGAGTGTGGAGGTGTTTGATTACACGCCGGATGCGGACACGATTGCGCGGGAGAGCCGGGAGTATCTGAGGAGGGTGTTCGGGGAGTGAGGGTGTCGTGATGAGGAGGGAGAGAAGAGAGCCAACTGAACATGAAGCCGCATTCGCTGCAGAACCGTTTGCTGCTGGGCATTCTGCTCTGCATGACGGTGCTGTTGTTAGGGGGAGGGGTGGTGGTGTACCGGGTGATCGGGGCGCATGTGAGGGATGAGGCGGATGCGCTGCTGACGGACCGGTTGAATTTCTATCGGGCGACGCTGCGGTTGAAGGCGAACGGGTTGCCGGCGTTCAACATGGCTCCGGCGGAATGGGAACGGATTTCGGCGACGGGGAATCCTGATCTGGTGCAGATCTGGGTGGCGGACACGGGGAAGGAGATTCCGCTGCGGTCGCCTGCGCTGACGGGTCGGTCGCTGCCGCGGGTGGCGCTGGACGGGGAGCGGGTGGTGTTTCAGGATCATGTGCTGTGGGACGGGCGGGCGGCGCGGTTGAGTTCGCTGGCGTTTGCGCCGCCGCGTGAGGATGCGGAGATGGAGCCTGTGAGGATTCAGTTAGTGGTGGGGAGGGATCTGGTGGAGCTGGAGAAGACACTTGATAAGGTGAGGTGGATGCTGGGGAAGACGGGTGCTGGGCTGGTGGGGGCGATGCTGCTGGCGGCGCGTGGGATTATCCGTCGGGGGGTGAGGCCGGTGAATGTGCTGGCGGAGCAGATCGGGGAGATGCCGTTGGATGACGGGAGCCGGCGGTTCGGGTTGCCGGGTGCTCCGGATGAATTGCAGCCGGTGGTGGGTCGGTTGAATGCGCTGATGGACCGGGTGGGGGCGGCGATCGAGCATGAGCGGCAGTTTGCGTCGCATGCGGCGCATGAGCTGAGGAATCCGCTAGCGGCGATCCGGAGCAGCATTGAGGTTTCGCTGAGCCGGACGCGGAAGGCGGAGGAATACGAGGCGACCCTTGAGAGCATCTGGCAGAGCCAGCAGGGGATGCAGCGGATGGTGGACAATCTGCTGCTGCTGGCGCGGTTGGAGAGCGGACATCACCGGGCGGAGTTTCCGGCGCAGCCGGTGTCGCTGGCGCGGTTGCTGAAGCGGGCGTGGGGCGGGTGTCTGGATGTGGCGGATCAGAAGGGGTTGAGGGTTTCGTGGCAGGTGGATGAGAGTGGTGGTGATGTGATGCTGGTGCCGACGCTGTTTGAGAATGTGGTGCGGAATTTTCTGGAGAATGCGGCGGCGTACACGCCAGCGGGAGGAGATGTGAGGATTGCGGCGGGGATTGCGGGTGAGGTTTGTGTGCTGGAGGTGACGAACACGAATCCGGGGGTGAGTGAGGCGCAGCTGGGGGAATCGTTTTCGCCGTTCTGGCGTGCGGATCCGAATGCGAGCGGGCATCGGGGGAATGCGGGGATCGGGCTGGCGTTGTGCCGGAGGATTGCGGAGACGCTGGGTGGGCGGGTGGAGGCTGGACTGACGGGTGAAGGGATGGTGCGGTACCGGGTGGAGGTGCCGGTGACGACGATGCCGGTGGGGTCTGCGGCGCCGGCGACGGTGCGGATTCGGGAGAGCATGCCGATTCCGGGTCGGTGATGGGTGGTGATTTGGAGGTGTGGTGAAGATTTCTGTCAGAAATGGCGGTGCTGGAGCAATAGAGAGGGGAGATGGACACTGAAGTTGAGCGGCGCGAGGCCTTTCTGGATGATCTGAGCGGGTGCGAGAGCACGCTGCGGGGGTTGATTGCGGGGGCGGTGGCTGGGCGTGAGGAGCGGGCGGATGTGTTTCAGGAAGTGGTGGTGGTGTTGTGGCGGACGTATGGGCGGTATGATAGGGGGCGGCCGTTTCTGCCGTGGGCGGTTGGGGTGGCGACGCGGCGGTTGAAGGAAGAGTACCGGAGGATGCGGCGGCGGCCGGGGTTGCTGCCGGACGGGGAGCTGGAGGAACTGGCGGCGGCGCTGGTGGCGACGGCGGAGGTGCCGCGGCGGGAGTCGGAGGCGCTGGCGGAGTGTCTGGGGCGATTGCCGGAGGGATCGGCGCGGCTGGTGCGGCGGCGGTATTTCGAGGAGGTGAGTGTGGAGGTGCTGGCTGGGGAGAGCGGGCAGACGGCGGCGGCGGTGTATCAGCAATTGTCGCGGCTGCGTCGGCAGCTGGCGGAGTGCATCCGGCGTCGGATGGGGCGGGAAACGTCAACCAACTAACCAATTATGAAGACGAATACTGATGGT
Source organism: Verrucomicrobiaceae bacterium (assembly GCA_027483175.1). GTDB lineage: Bacteria > Verrucomicrobiota > Verrucomicrobiia > Verrucomicrobiales > V1-33 > V1-33. The sequence goes on from JAIXVE010000166.1 coordinate 7,059, forward strand.
GAATTCGGGGAGACGGCGGCGGCGTGGCTGGACGGGACTGGGGATGAGGGGACGAAGCGGGTGCTGGCGGAGCAGTTGCGGGAGCCTGGGCGGGTGGAGGAGTTTGCGGGATTGTGCCGTGTGGAGGCGTTGCTGAGCGGCGCGGGGAGGACGGAGGGGGAGCGTCGGGCGGCGCTGGGGGCGATGGTGGGGCGGTCGTGGTGGCGTGGGAGGGCGAGGGAATGGGTGCGGCGGCCGGTGGTGTGGCGGGTGGCGGCGGCGCTGGCGGTGTGCGGGTTGCTAGGGTGGGCGATGTGGCCGGAGGAGGGAGCGGGGGTGGCGGGGAGACTGGTGGGGAAGCGGCCGGTGGTGGTGGCGTCGCCGATCGGACAGGGTGGGGCGGTGAAGGTGGAGTCGGTGCGGGAGATGGGAGATGGCATGGAGCGGGAGTTGCGGGTGCGTTATGTGAAGGTGCCGCTGCGGGGGCCGCTGGAGGATGCGGTGCGGCTGGTGAGTCGGGCGCTGGCGTTGCCGGGAGGGAAGGTGCCGGAGGTGGAGGTGCGGGATGGGGGTGATGCGCAGGTGGGGCTGAATCTGCCGGTGGCGCTGCCGGCGTGGACCTTGCTAGAGATGATGGCGGTGCAGACCGGGACGGTGTTTGCGATGGAGGGGGATGTGCTAGTGTTTGCGAAGGCGGAGAAGGCGGAGAATAAGGGAGGGGAGGCGGAGGAAAAGGACGGGCTGGAGTTGCCGGGGGGGAGCCTGCAGGGACTGGCGCTGCTGCTGACGGGGTCGCCGTTGAGGAGTGGCGAACCGGACGAATTGAATGCGAGGCTGGCGACGCGCGGGACGGCTCCGATCGGAGCGGGGTCGCTGCAGGTGGGGAGGGTTGGGGAGCGCGTGACGGTGAGTGGGCCGGTGCGGACGTTGCGGGCGCTGGAGATGGCGCGCCGGGGGATGGAGTCGAGGGCGCTGGTGGTGTCGGTGGAGACGTCGGTGTTGCGGGTGGGGAAGGATGTGGTGCGGCCGGGGGGCGGGCAGGGATGGGAGGAGGGCGGGGATGAGGGTGGATTGAAGGTGGACGGGACGATGGGTGGGGCGGAGTATGGGAAGGCGATGGAGAAGCTGGTGGGGGAGCCTGGGGTGACGACGATGGCGGCTCCGGGGATGGTGGTGCGGTTGTTTCAGAATGCGATGGTGATGGTGGAGAACCGGCGGGTGGCGATGGTGGCGGTGCCGATGGGGCAGGACCGCGTGGCGTTGCATGTGGGGATGGACGAGTCTGAGCCGGGGGGGCCGGATATACCGGAGTATGAGGTGGTGGTGGAGCTTGGTTCCGGGATGGGCGGGTTGCTGCGGCGTGCGGAAGAGGGAGGAGACGGGTTTGATTGTGTGGGGGTGATGCCGAGGTTGAAGGATGCGGCGTGGGAGGAGCCGGTGTTTGAGTTGCCGCGGGGGATTGCGGCGGATCGGGCGGGGATGGTGCACAGCCCGTATGCGCCTAGGGAGGGGTTTGTCGATGTGGAGGGAGTGCCGTCTGGGACGAAGGTGAAGTGTCCGTACAGCGGGCTGAGTTTTGTGGTTCCGTGAGTGTGGAGAATCTGGCGTTGTGGGGCACGCGAGATGCGGGAAGGATGTGGGATGAGAACTGTTCCGCTGTTGGCTGCTGCTGTTTGTCTCGTGGCGGCATTGATTGAGGTGTCTGCGCAGGCTCCGGGTGTGCCGATTGAGGGGACGCGGCCGGCGGCGCAGGACAGCGGCGTGCTGGCGCGGCTGGAGGCGCTGAGGGGAACGGGGAAGGGATTGGATACGGCGGGGTTGAAGGCGGCGCTGCTGCATCCGACGCCGGCGGCGATTGCGCTGCCGCCGTGTCATACGACGTCGCTGCGGCCTGCGGAGGTCTGGGCGTCAGCGCAGCGGAGCCGGGTGGGAGTGGGCTGGCATTTTCTGTGTCACAAGTGCGACAAGTGGCATGTGAATCTGGCGGGCGGGTATCCGATTGCGGCGGACGGGGTGGTGGCGACGTGTTTTCATGTGGCGGAGCCTGGGGCGGAGATTCGGGAGGGGCGGCTGGTGGTGGTGGATGGGGAGGGCAATCCGCATCCGGTGACGGAGGTGATTGCGTCGAGCCGGGAGATGGATGCGTGCATTGTGAGGGCGGAGGGATTGAAGGCGGAGCCGCTGCCGCTGAATGATCAGGTGAGGCCAGGGGATCCGGCGTTTCTGCTGAGCAATCCGCTGAATGTGTCAGGGTATTTCACGGACGGAATGGTGAACCGGTTTTTCTGGAATCCGAAGGCGTCGGGGTCGCCGGGGAAGGATGACGTGACGTTTCTGCGGATGAATGTGAGTACGGATTGGGCGCCGGGGTCGAGCGGGTCGCCGGTGCTGGACAGTTGCGGGAATGCGATCAGCCATGTGGCGACGATTGCGCATCTGGGGGACGGGAAGAATTCGTCAGGGAAGGGCGTGGCGCATCTGACGCTGCATGAGGGGATACCGGCGCGGAGTGTGATGGCGCTGGTGAAGAAGGCGGCGGCGGAGGCGGCATTGCCTGAGGCGGAGCGGAAGCGGCCGACGCTGGGGCAGCTGGAGGAATTGATCGGGGCGAAGGATTATGTGACGGCGGCTGGGGTGGCGGGGATGCTGGAGCGGGCCGGGGTGGGAGCGGAGGATGAGCGTCGATTGGTGCTAGGGAAGTTTCGGATTGCGGTGGGGACTGGGAAGCAGGGGGATGCGGCGGAGGTGGCGGGGAAGCTGACGGAGACGGCGGGAGCGGAGCACGCGGTGTCGCTGAACGAAGTGGCGTGGAAGCTGGTGACGGCGATCAAGAAGCCTGAGGCGGGGACGCTGGCGGCGGCGGAGAAGGCGGCGCTGCGGAGTGTGGAGCTGCTAGAGCGGCGGGATGCGGCGTCACTGGACACACTGGCGCGGGTGAGTTTCATGCTAGACAAGAAGGATGAGGCGATCCGGACGGAGGAACAGGCGGTGGCGGTGGCGGAAGGGGACATGAAGGCGGAGCTGGAGAAGACGCTGGCGGCGTATCGGGAAGGGAAGCTGCCGGAGGTGAAGGAGTAGGCGGGGATTGACAGAGTGGTGCGGGGTTGGGATGCTGGGTGGCATGATGAGAAGTCGCGCCACACTGGGAGTTCTGATGAGTCAGGTCGTGCTGATGCCGTGGCTGCGTGCGGGATGGGTGGTGCAGCGGCCGCATGAGGGTCGGGAGGCGAAGCCACCGGGTGAGTTAGTGGAGGCGAAGGCAATTGAGCCCGGGGCGGAGTGGGTGAATGACGAGAAGTTCCGGTGGATGCGTGGAGAGGTGGAGATTCCGGAGATGATTGAGGGGAAGCGGACTGCTGGGGAGGTGGTGGGGATGCGGTTGAGTTGCGGGGATGGCGGTGAGGTGTGGGTGGGCGGGGAGCTGCGGGTGCGTTATGACAATGATCATCCGGCGCTGGTGGTGCTAACGGAGCGGGCGGAACCGGGGAAGCGGGTGCGGGTGGATGTGCAGGTGTACGGGAAGGTGCAGGGGGGAGATCGGTTCGGGGAGGCCGGGCTGGTGATCATCGAGCGGGAGCGGGTGATGGAGCCGCTGAAGGTGACGGTGGAGGGGTTTCGGACGACGGGTCGGGTGCCTGACGGATTGATCGGGTTGAGTCAGGGTGGAGGGATGGCGGATTATGAGGATGCGACGGCGGCGGTGCTGAAGGAGGGCGGGTTCCGGTGGTTCCGGATGGACAACGTGCTGACGAATGCGCTGAAGGACGACGGGCACGGCGGGATGGAGTATGACTGGAGCGATCTTGACAGGCGGGTGGATTTTGTGGCGAAGGCGGGAGCGGTGCCGATACTGGCGGCGAGTTACATGCCGCAGGTGCTGGATGCGGTTCCTGACAATGAGCGGCACAGTGCGCCGAAGGATTACGGGGCGTGGGAGGAGTTGTGTTTCCGGGCGGCGGCGCGGTGCCGGGAGCGTGGGAAGCGGGTGCCGTTCTGGGAGGTCTGGAACGAGGCGAACAGCGGGTGGATCAAGCCCGGGCCGGAGGATACGGGGAGCGAGAGGTTCCGGAAGATTTACGAGAAGGCGTTAGGGAAGCCGGAGGAGAAGGCGGAGATTGTGAGGCGGTTCGAGGCGTACTGCAAAGTGTACCGGGCGACGGCAAAGGGCGTGCTGCGGGGTGATCCGGAAGCGCTAGTGGGCGGGCCGGCGCTGGCGAGCGGGCCGTTTGAGACGAGCGAGCGGGGGCATTGCAATCGGGGGCGGGGGTTCAGCCGCGGGTTGATGCAATGGTGCCGGGAGGAGAAGCTGCCGCTGGATTTTATGAGCTGGCATGAGTACCTGCAGGGGCCGGAGGTATTTGCGGCGGAGGTGGCGGAGTTCCGTGCGGCGTTGAAGGAGCATCCGGAGATCGAGCGAGGGGTGAAGTCGTTCATGGTGACGGAGTGGAACGAGGCGTGGTGGGCGGACCGGCCGCAGGATCATGAGGTGGGGGCGGCGTGGGCGGCGAACACGGTGACGCGGGCGTTCCTTCCGCACGGGATTGACCGGCCGTGTTTTTTCTATGTGAAGCAGGGGGACCAGCGGTTTCGCGGGGATTATGCGATGCTGCTGAAGGACAACACGCCGAAGCCGAGCTATCATGTGTGCCGGATGTTCAATGGATTGGCCGGGCAGTGGCTGCGGGTTGGGGGAACGGATGGGGAGGTGTCGGCGGTGGCAGCGTGGGATGCGAAGCGGGAGCGGCTGGCGGTGGTGCTGGTGAACTTTGCGGATCGTTACAATGTGGCGCGCCGGGTGAAGCTGGTGGTGGCGGCGGTGCCGGTGGCGTTGACGGGTGGGCGGTGGCGGGAATGGCGGGTGGATGCGACGCATGCGAATGCATGGCACGACATGAATGGGGCGGGGCTGGCGGTGACGCGGGAGGGATCGGTGGGTGGCGAGGAGATGGTCTGGGAGGGGAGGCTGGAGGCGAATTCGGTGACGCTGGTGGAACTGGTGCGGTGAGGGGAAATCCGGCGTTGCTGCGGGAGGCGTAGTGACATGAAGTGGGTGTCATTGCCGAGACTGCCCGAGAGAACACTATGAATGCTGAAGCTGAGACTATTCCGCGGCCCTCGCCGCTGGTGCGCAATCTGATCCTGGGGCTGCCGGTGGGGCTGATTGTGACGACGGTGATCGCGATGTTTGCGTATTTCCGGGATGAGGAGCAGGACCGGGCGAGGTCGTCGCGGCCGGCGTCGCGGCAGCCGGTGGACCGGACGGAATTGGAGACGCATGTGCAGATGCTGGGGGGAACGATCGGGGAGCGGCACGCGGGTCGACCTGATCGGATGCGGGTGGCGGCGAATTACATTGAGTCGACGCTGGGGCCGGCGAATTTCGGGTACAAGACGGAGCGGAGGACGGTAACGGTGGATGGGGTGGAGGTGACGAATATTGTGTTAGAGCTGACGGGGACGTCGTCGGCGCGGTGGGGTGAGATTGTGGTGGTGGGGGCGCATGTGGACGCGGTGGCGGGGAGTGCGGGGGCGGCGGCGAACGGGAGCGGGGTGGCGGCGGTGATGAATCTGGCGCAGTCGTTTGCGGGGTCGTCGCACGAGAGGACGCTGAGGTTTGTGTTTTTCGGGAATGGAGCGGTGCCGTGGGCGGGGACGGCGGCGTCGGGGAGTGTGGTGTACGCGGCGGATTGTGCGAAGCGCGGGGAGCAGGTGGTGGCGATGGTGGAGCTGGGGCAACTGGGGGTTTTTCCTGCGAAGGATCTGCCGGCGCCGCTGGGGGCCGGGGAGATTGTGGTGAGCGGTGACGGTGCGGGGGGCGCGCTGGCGGACGACATGGTGCGGTGGTTCCAGGAGAGCAGCACGCTGAGTTGCCGTAAGGATGCGGGTGGCGGGGTCTCGGACTGGAAGGCGTTTGCGGGGGCGGGGTATGCGGCGGTGCGGATTGCGAGCGGGAGGGAGCTGGCGGCCGGGGAGAAGGACGGGCCGGAAACCGTGGATTACGGGCGGCTGACGCAGGCGGCGCAGGCGGTGGAAGGGTATTTGCGCGGGGTGGTGAATCCGGGGGCGTCGGGGGCGAGGTGAGGTGGGGGGGACGGTGTTGTAGGTGGGTGTCTTCGGGTTTTGTGGGGGGAGCGTAAATTGCGTGCACCGCAAGCAGCGAGGGTGTGCGTCAATCGTGAGCTAGGGGCTGTGGTCACGGAAAATCAGCGAAACTGAAAGGCTGGAAGTGGTTGTCGCGGGGCGACATGTTCTGAAAACGCTTTGTTCATGCAGTGTAGTCCTCGTGGTCGGGTAGCATTCGTCGAACTCTCCAATCTTCCGCATCGGAATACAACTCGGTCCAAGGCCATCCCTCGTTGTTATCGGTCTTCCCTGACCATGTGAGATGCACTACAGCAAACTTCTCATTTCTTCCTTTGATCAGGAATAGGATGTCGTCACAATCACACCGGAAGGCGACCGCCTCCACCTCCACCCCGTATAGGGCGCCGTCTTTCCGCAGCTCTTTCTTCAATTCCGTAACTAACGCCGCGCCGTCATCACGAAGGTCAACCCACGGGTCGAGGAGTTTGAAACCTAGATGGTCAGAGGCTGAGTTCATTCTCGTGCGGCACATTCACATCCAGCAGCAACCTCATGGGAACTCCACCAGCAACTCCTTCACCATATCGCTGGATACTGTCTCCGAATCCATCGCGCGCTTTGCGACCCTCAACCCGCTTATCGGGTCCACAACATACTCCTTTACCCGATTTGGCACGCCCTGCGGAGTGAGCACGATGCTATCGCCTCTCACTTCACAGACCAGACGAACACCGGGAGCCCAACCCAGCTTGCTGCGCACCAGTCGCGGCAGCACCACCTGCCCTTTGCTTGAGAGTCGGGTCGTTATCACGGGAGGACGATGCCACCATGAGCAATTGGGTTCAAGTAAGAACGTCCTGTTGCGCTGGGGGATGCTTGAGTGGCGCTACAGAAAATTGCAACGATCATCTCTGCTGCTATTGCCGGGCGGCAGTGGTTATCTGGTGAAGCTCTCAATCTGACGTGTGGACTCGTCGTATCGGAGTGTGAGAAAGCCCTCTGCTGCCGTAAAGACTGAACCTGTCCATGAGGCTTTGAAATCTTTGGGGTAGTAGGCGTCTGGACCTATGGTGTGAAGAATCCTGTGTCGCGGGACCAGACCGCCATCTGAGATGTAAGCCCAATAGGCTGAGTCAAGCCAGTGGCTGCCAACGATGTAAACGGTAGTGCGGCCTGATGGAGACGGAATGATGTCATCGATACTCTCAGTGTCCCATATAATCGACCATGCCCGAAGCTCGACCGCCATGCGGTGGCTCAGCAAAAGACAATCAATGGTAAAGGCGGTGAGAAAAAGGCTGGCGAGAAGGAGCGTGGCCACTCTGAGTGACGGCCTGAACCGCCAGACCAATCCGCATAGCAGGGTTGCAATAGCCAGAGGACCAAGGTGATCTACGCGGAACTGCGCGAAAAAAGCGACCGCCGTGAGGAACAGGGCTCCGATCCAAAATGCAGCGAGGAGTTTTTTCTTCATGGCAAGTGGCGCTGGTTTGTGGCCGAACAGTAAGATTATGGCGATGAATTGCGGGGGACGTTTTGAGATTCGACCGCTGGAAGCTGTGGTTTTTGGGATGATATCGCCGGGAGGTGGTGCCGTCAAACCGGAGAGTGGGGGGCGCTGAGAAGATCAGGTGGGGGGCGGGGGTGTTGAGGATGGGAGTTGAGAGGGTGGCTTGCACTGAGAGGGGGCTTACGCGAAGGGGCGAGGGGTCGGAGCGCTGGTGGATAGGAGGCTTGATTGGAGGAGGGCGTGTTGGGAGAGCCAGGCCGGGAACGAGTGAGGGGCGGTGGGTTTGGAACCAGGGATGGACGCGGATGGTTTCTGGTCTGGGAGGCCCAGAGCGTTGCTCTGGGTTGGTATGCGGTGTCCCGTTGGGACACGGGGCGGAGGTGAATGGCGCAGGGGCGAGACGGGGGTTTTGGGTGAGATCAGGGTACGGCCCATGCTCAAATCCGGCGATCACCCGGCTTGTCTTGGCGGGCCGTCAGGGCGCTTGGGGTGATCCATGGCGGGGAGGGAAGCCAGATTCGAACAAGGGCGTTATGGGTCGTTGGGTGAGCTGGCTTGTGGGCCTTTGTTCGGGCTGTGGGGTTGGTTATTGCGGTGTGTGCGCAGCGAACAGGCTGGGGAGATCGGAGAGCGCGACTTCTGTGCCGTGATAAACATTGTAGTCGCGTTGGAATTTCGTGCTATCTCCAACATCTAACGTGAAATCGGTGAGGCGACCTGTGGCATCGAAATGGTACGCTGGCGGGCCGGAAGGCAGAGTCCAAAGGAGCGGCTGCACGTCGCCGAAGACGCAGACGTTACCTTTCCCCGATGGCAACCGGACAGCACGAGTCATGGGAACGCCTTGTCTCTGCAGGTCGGTGAAGGTGCGGACGTGTGGGGCGGGTGCAAACTGTGAGCGAAACCGCGCAGCGGCAAAGAGGTAGCCCACGAAGACAAGCATGACGATGAGTGCCTCCTTCAGGAGGATTTTGGTTGCTGGCTTCATGGCGGTGGACTCAGGCGGATGTTTTCGGATTCGACCGCTGGAAGCCGGGATTTGTTCGAGAAGGTGATCAGGAGGGATGGCCGGCTGGTTTCTCGCGGGCATGCTCCCTTGGATGTCTGCCATCGGGTTGGCTGGAGTGTCTGTCAGGTTATGTTGCCGGAGCGGCTGTGAACCGTGAGGAAATGTCGACCCGGTGGTAACGGAGAGGAAAACTGCGACTTTCGATGAACTGTCGAATGATGAGACGAGCATCCCTCATGGCAAGGACCTGAGTCTCATCGACAGTAACAACTGCGGTGGATGACTCGACATCCACTGTCACGCCGGTAGGAATGCCCTTCCCGAAGACCCAATGCGTGAAGGCACCGCCAGGTGAGACCTCTCGGGCTTCGACAGTCAGCCTGGTCTTGGATCCAAAGCACTGAACGTAGCTTGAGTCTGAGAGCTCGAAGATGGCAAAAGGCCGCCTTGTGGGTTCCAGGTAGCCCAGCAGTGAGTTCGCGGAGTCCCAATCCCGGATTTTCCATCCGGGCGAGTCTGTGCGAGAGTAATGAACCGGTTCAGGAAACACGAAGTGCTATGCGGTTGGGCGTTCGAACGCAGCCATCAGGCATGGCCGTGCTGACGCTGAGACGTTCAGAAGGTGGTGGCATGGGAAATTCATTGCGGTCCGGTGCAATGGGAAAGGGCTTATCGACCGGGGGATGGGGGTGCCTTCGCTGGTTGAGGAGCCGGGCTGGAGCCGACATCCCAACCGTCATAAACCGTGCTGCCGTTGTTAGCGATCAGAGATCGCAATTCCGATTCCCTTTCGTAGAGTGATTCGGGTGTGTGGATCTCGATTTTCTCGACATGGAGCCACCATCGCTCCTTCGGATCGTCCTGATAAATGTTCGCTAACCGGTATCCTTTCGTCTCGAGTTCCCTGGACAAAGGTATCAATGGTTCCCTTGCTGGGTTGTTGAAAAAGAAGCCCCACAGCAGATTGCCTTTGAAGTCCCACTTGGTCTTCTGTGCTGCATCTGCGAACATCTGGTGCAACCTGGCAAGCCGCTCAGCCCGGGGGTCGGGAGTCTGATTGTGCCTGGTGCCGTTCCTGACGATGAGGAATGCCCCCGCGAACAAGATGAAGATCAGAGCAAGCTGATTCTGGTTCACGGGTTTTGGGGGGTTCATGTACTGAGGGGAACAAGATTGTTATGACCGTGAACTCCGGCAGAGGTTTTGAGATTCGACCGCCGGAGGCTGGGGTTTTTCGGATGATATGGCCGGGAGGACGTGCCGGCAAGGCGGGGAAATGGGGAGGCGAGGGGGGGACGGGGAAGGGGAGGGAAGTGAGAAGTGAGAAGTGAGATTGGCTTGTTGGGAGGGGGCCGCGAGTGGTGCCGCGGGACCTCCGCCTACTAACTGGTCGTCCCTATGGGACGTGTTGGGGCGGAGGGGGCGAGCGGGTTGGGAGGGCGGGGATAGGGATTTTGGGTTGAGGGGTCACAGGCAAGATGCCCGTGCCACTTTGGTTGGGGTGGAGGATTTGGGACCACGAATGTCACGAATGGGCAAGAATGGATGCTCGAATGGGAGGGGCGAGTGGAATCATGGGAGAGGGCCGAGCTGGGGCTCCGCGTTCTCGGGGGGGCTTGTTGGGAGGGGGCTTGGAGGCGCACTCCGTGCGCGGGGAGAGCTGTAATGCTGACAGCAGTCCAGAGCCTGCGGCTGCTTGTTTGGAGGGGGGGGGCCGAGGGGGACCTCGGTGTGCCCGGGCTTGTGGGGAGAGGGCTTGAGGGTGCCGCGGGCGGCTTGCGGTACGCGCCGGTTGGTTACCGGGCGTCCCTGCGGGACGGGGTTTGGTGGGTATTCCACCGCGGGAATCGGTGCGGGAACGTTATAATGGAACTCCGTGGGGATTTTTGTGTCGGTGGATGAGGTTCTTCAGGGTGTTTGCGGGCGACCGCTGTTGCCTGATTCATCGTGGAGGCTGGCGTTTTGAAATTGACTCTTCCACGCTTTGATTTCTTCAGCTTCTGAGGTGCGATCAAGGTGATTGATGAACTGAAGCAGAATGGCATCCTTCCTACTGCTTGGCGGGAGGGTGTTCAGGTAGCGGGACAATTCTTCTGAAGATGCGTGAAACCAGATGCGAACGTAGCTTTTCAGGAGGTCCTGATTGACTTTGGAATTCTCGCCAGAAAGGACTATATCGAGGCCTTTTTCGGGATCCTCGGCGTAGAGTGTGCCAGCAACCAGAGAGGAGATTTCCGGAGAAGGAGGAGAATCTGGCGTCTCGCGAAGGCGTGATAGGGCGGTTGCTACATCGGTCCGAGCCAAGCCTGTTATGAAGTTCTCGTTCGCCTGGCGCCGCGACCAATCAGGCATTGTGGCTAGCAGGGCATCAAATTTACTGACCGCACCTTCTTTTCCCATGGTCTGATAACGCGAAGTATCAATCATCGTCCGCCACCCCACGGGCATGGAGTCCGCCAAGTTGGCCAATTCATCCGACGTAAGGCGCCCAAGCGCAGATTGAACAGCTGCGTTCAGCGTGGAACGGAACTCAAGATTTACATCACCAATACCATCAAATAGTATCCTGAGCGACTCGAACTTGTGACAGGCCCATATGGCTTGCGCATATAAAACATACTTATCCTCACCTTCTGGTAATGCCTTCAGTAATTCGACCGCAAGACGAGGATTCGTTTCGCCCAGGAACCCGAATGCTTCCAGTAACACGCGCCCTCTGTCCCCTCCCTTGTATTGATCGCAGATGAGTTGGTAGATAGTCTTTCCGTCCTTTACCCCGGATTCGTTGATGAGTCTTTCAGCCGCGCCAATGAGCGGCTTCTTGCCAGGTTCACTGACGCGACCGCTGCTTTTCTGGGGGATGCTCGGTGCGTTCACCTGAGCGTTTCCGTTGGAGGTTTTGGTGTCGCAGGAAATCAAGCATAGGCACAGTGAGGCGCTGGCGAGAGTTCTCATCGGGATCCGGGCTGAGTGGAGGGTGGCGAATGGTTGGACGGGGATCCGGGTGCGGGTGATCTTGCGGTGAGCTAGCCTGAGATGGGAAGCGGGTAGATTGATCACGAGGTTGATTCGGGAGAAGTGATCGTGGTGACGGTGAGTGGTGGGGGGCAGCAGTCGACTGATGGAAACTTTGGTTTTCTGCTGACAATATCATGAGGAGGAGTTTGCGTCAAACTGGAGAGTGGGGTGGCGCGCTAGGGATGGGGGCAGTGGGGCGGGGGGGGGACCACGAATGTCACGAATGGGCACGAGTGAATTCTCGAATGGGAGGGGCGAGCGGGTTGGCAGAGGGGAACCCCGTACGGGGTTCTGTGTTATGGTTGTTTGAACCGGGGGTGCCGCGAGTGGCTCGCGGGACCCCCGGCTACTAACCGGTCGTCCCTACGGGACGGTTTTGGGGTGCAGGATTTGGGACCACGAATGTCACGAATGGGCACGAATGAATTCTCGAATGGGATGGGCGAGTGGGTTGGGCGAGCGGTGCTCTGGGCTGGTATGCGGCGTTCCTTCAGAACGCGGTGGGTGAGGTGGTGGCGAACCCAGAGCGTTGCTCTGGGCTGGTATGCGGTGTCCCGTTGGGACACGGGGCGGTGAGGCGCACTCCGTTAGGAGAGGGGGCGGGTTGGGAGAGGGGGAACTCCGTACGGGGTTCTGTGTTATGGTTTTGGGTACCGGGGGTGCCGCGAGTGGTCACAGGCGGGATGGTTGTGCCACTTTGGGGGCAAGAGAAATCCCGCCGACCCTGGGATGGCGTGGGCCATCGCGGGGCGGGCGGGATTTTTGTGAGGGGGGGCGCGGGTAGATGCCGCGCGTCAGGTTAGGTTACTGGAGGAGGCTTTCGAGGGCTTTTTCTTTGGCGGCGGTGGGTTGGAAGTCGAAGGCGCGCATGAGGAGGTCTTTTTCGGCTTCCGGGGTGGAGTCGTTTTTGACGGCTTTGGCGATCCATTCGGCGCTTTTGGCGGCGCGGCTGCGCCAGAGGATGTCGCGGCCCTGTTTGGTGGTTTCCGGGTTGGGGACGAGGGCTAGGTAGGCGTCGAGGCAGGCGTCCCACTGGAGGGCGGCGCTGATGCCGAGGGCTTCGAGGTACCAGCGGTCTGTGCCGTCGTGCTGGGTGGCGAACTGGGCCCAGAGCGGGGCGAGTTTTTCGGGTTTTTCGAAGCGGAGGGAGATGAGGGCTTCGCGGCGGACGGCGGCGGAGGAATCCTTGACGAGGGCGGTGGCGATGGCTGGGAGGTCGTGTTTGAGCTGCCGGGCGAGACGGATGCCGAGGCAGCGGATGTCCTCGTCCTTGTCGGAGAGGGCGGCTTTGACGGCGTCGGCACCGCGGTTAGGGAGTTTGCCGAGGGCCCAGAGGGCGCGGGCTTTGAGACGGGTGTCGGAGCCGGCGGTGAGCTTGAGGAGGGCAGGGACGGAGGAGTCGCCGGCCTTCTGGATGGCCTGCCATGCGAGGAAGCGGACTTCCTCGTTAGGATTGCCGAGTGCGGAGGCTGCGCCTTCCGGTGAGGAGAAGTCGAAGGCAGGGACGGAGTAGCCCTTGTGGTCGGTGGGGGTGACGCGGTAGATGCGGCCGTGGTCGAGGTCGCCCATGGCGTGGCCGCCGACGCCTGGATCGTACCAGTCGGCGATGAAGAGCGAGCCATCGGGGGCGACGCAGACATCGGAGGGGCGGAACCATGGGTCGCGCTTCTGGCCGACGATGTTTTCGATGGTGGCCTTGTAGCCTGCGCCGGAGTGGGTGACCGGGTAGGCGCGGACGATGTTAGGACCGGCGTCCGAGTGGATCATCTGGCCGTGGAATTTTGCGGGGAGGAGGGAACCTTCGTAGATGAGGATGCCGGTGGGGCTGCCTGCTCCGGTGTGGAGGAGGTTAGGGACGACGCCGGGGTCCTTGAGGTGCCAGTGGGCGGCCTGGACTTCCTCGTCGGTTTTGGCATTGCCCTTGGACCAGCCTGCGCCGGTGGCTTCGTCGCGATAGCCGTAGTTGCCGAATTCCATGACGAAGTTGATGCGGACCCCCTTGTTGCCGTCGTCGTCGTTATCGGACTGCCAGATAGCGCCGAAGGAATCGACGGTGGCTTCCCAGTTGTTGCGGAAGTTCCATGCGACGGTTTCGAGGTCTGAGCCGTCCGGGTTGCAGCGGAAGATCATGCCTTCCTGGTAGGGTTTGCGGGCATTGCTGACGACATTGCCTGCGGCGTCGGTGATGGGTTTGCCGTCTTTGTCTTTGAGCTGATGGCCTTCGTTGCCGAAGTTGAAGTAGAGTTTGCCGTCTGGTCCGAAGTGGACCGCGTGGATGCTGTGGTCGTGCTGAGCGCCGTCGATGCCGCTGAACATGACTTCGGCTTTATCGGCTTTGAGGTCGCCGTTGTCGTCGGTGAGGTTCCAGATTTTGCCTGCGGCGGCGACGATGACGCGGTTGCCGAGGACGGTGACGCCGTGGGGGCTTTTGAGTTCCGGGCTTTCGAAGAAGACGGAGGATTTGTCGGCTTTGCCGTCTTTATCGGAGTCTTCGAGGACGAGGATGCGGTCGCCGGAGGGGCGTTTGCCGTCGTGGCCGCGGTAGTTGACGATTTCGGCGACCCAGACCCGGCCGAGGTGGTCGATGTCGATGGACGACGGGCTGAGGAGCATGGGTTCTGCGGCGAAGGTTTCGGCTTTGAGGCCTTCGGCGACGTTGAGGGCTTCGAGGGCGTCTTCGGGGGCGAGACCGCCGCCGCCGCCGTGGCCGCCCGTGCGTTTGGGGGCGGCTGGTTTTTCGGTGAAGACGAGGAACTGGACGGTGGCACCGTTGCCCTGGGCGACGCCGCCTTTATCGAGAGCGCCTTTGGCGGAGAAGCCTTTGGTGCCGGGTGGGAGGTCGAATTCGATGACGGAATGGGCGTGGGTGCCGATGCCTTCGGCGACGGGCTGGCCGTTGACGATCATGGGCGAGCCGCCGGCGTTTTTGTTCATGTGGACGTTGCCCCAGTCGGAGGACATGCTGACTGGTTTCATTTCGGTGAGTTTGCGGGTGCCGAAGTCGCCGGTGATGACTGGGTTGACCCAGTTGGCCCAGTCGCAGGCGAAGCCGTCGCCGCCGTCGGTGACGACGAGGAAGAGTTTTTTGGCTCCGGAGAGGTCAGCGGAGATGTCGACGGAGTGGCCGACGGTTTCCGAGGTGAGGCGGTGGCTGGAGTAGACCGGTTTGGGGGCTGCCTGGGCCTGCGTGGCGGCGAGGATGGAGAGGAGGATGGGGGATTTCTTCATGAAAGAGGTGGGTAAGGGATGAGGAGCGCTGGCGGCTTGGCCGGGCGCGGCCGGACAGATACGGAGCGAGGGGCGGGGTCGTTTCAGGGGTGGGGGGAGGAACTGGGTTCAGGAAGAGAGCCTGCGGTTGCTGCGGGGGTCGGGATGGGGGAGAGGGTGGGATGGAAACTGAGACTGGCGAAGAGAGAGATGAAGAGAGAGATGAGGCGACGGGCGTGGTGCCGCTGACGTTTGCGGAGGCGCGGGTGCTGGGGTGTCTGATTGAGAAGGAGCTGACGACGCCGGAGTATTATCCTTTGACGTCGGGGGCGCTGACGGCGGCGTGCAATCAGAAGAGCAATCGGGATCCGGTGGTGGAGTGGGATGAGCGGGAGGTGATGGAGACGGTGGAGAGCCTGAGGTTGAGGAAGCTGGTGCTGATGCAGCGGTTGTCTGGGGCGCGGGTGCCGAAGTACCGGCATGCGTTTCACGAGGTTTACGGGGGAGTGGACGGGGCGATGAAGGCGGTGCTGTGCGAGTTGCTGGTGAGGAACGTGCAGACGTTCGGGGAATTGCGGACGAGGGCGGGGCGGATGCATGCGTTCGGGGATCTGGAGGCGGTGGAGGCGACGGTGCAGCGCCTGGTGGATTATCCTGGTGGGGGATTGGTGGTGGTGCTGCCGCCGGGTGGGGGGCGTCGGGTGAAGGCGGTGGCGCATACGCTTTCCGGGCCGGTGGAGGTTGGGGCGGAGACGGTGCCGGTGGTGGTGCCGGTGTCGGTGGATGGCTGGCGGGAGCGGATGGAGGGGGAGATCGGGGAGTTGCGGGAGCTGGTGGAGCGGTTGCGTGCGGAGGTGGCGGAGTTGCGTGCGGTTATTGAGTGAGGCGATGGTTGCAGCGGGAGAATCAATGCGGGTTGAGGGACGGGCGGGGCGAGCGGGTGGGGATGACGACGACGCTTTTATCTGACAAACTGGTGGTGGCGGAAGCGGGTGAGGGGAGGCGAGCGGAGATTTTCCGGTTCCGGCATGAGGTGTATGCTAGTGAATTGGGGCAGCATGCGGAGAATGAGATGGGGGAATTGCGGGACGGGCTGGATGGGAGGAATGTGTATCTGGTGGTGGAGCGCGGGGGTGAGCTGGCTGGGTTTGTGAGTGTGACGCCGCCGACGGCGGGGATGTACTCGGTGGATAAGTATTTCCGGCGCGGGGAGCTGCCGTTCGGGGTGGATGGTTGGACGTGGGAGATCCGGCTGCTGACGGTGAGGCGGGAGGAACGGGGTTCGGAGGTGGCGCTGCTGCTGATGCTGGCGGCGTTCCGGTGGGTGGAATCGCGCGGGGGGAGACGGGTGATGGCGATTGGGAGGAAGGAAGTGGCGGGGATGTATGAGAAGGCGGGGATGCGGGGGTGCGGGATGGAGGTGGCGGCTGGGGAGGTGAGGTATGAGCTGATGACGGCGGAGGTTGGGGAGATTCGGGGCGTGGTGGACGGGATGGAGCAGGTGGTGAGGCGACTAGAGGGCGGGTGCGAGTGGCGGCTGGATGTGCCGATGCGGCGACCGGCTGCGTGTTTTCACGGAGGGGCATTTTTCGAGGCGGTGGGGCCGAGGTTTGACGATCTGGGGAGGGCGGCGGGGATCATCAATGCGGATGTGCTGGACGCGTGGTATCCTCCGGCTCCGGCGGTGGTGGAGACCCTGCGGGAGCATTTGCCGTGGCTGCTGAGGACGTCGCCGCCGACGGGTTGCGAGGGATTGGTGGAGGCGATTGCGGCGGCACGGGGGTTGCCGGGAGGGAGTGTGCTGGCGGGGGCGGGGTCGTCGGATCTGATTTTCCGGGCGTTCCGGACGTGGTTGAGGAAGGGTTCGCGGGTACTGATTCTGGATCCGACGTATGGCGAGTATGCGCACGTGCTGGAGCGGGTGATTGGGTGCGAGGTGGTGCGGCTGCGGTTGGGGCGGGAGAATGGTTGGGAGGTGGATCCGGTGGCGTTGAGGGCGGCGCTGGCGGAGGATCTGGAGCTGGCGGTGATTGTGAATCCGAACAGTCCGACGGGACGATTGATCCCGGTGGAGGTGCTGCGGGGGATCCTTGCGGGGGTGCCGAGGCGGACGCGGGTGTGGGTGGACGAGACCTACACGGATTTCTGCGGGCCTGGGGAGACGGTGGAGCGGGACGCGGTGGGGTCGGCGAATGTGGTGGTGTGCAAATCGATGTCGAAGGCGTATGCATTGAGCGGGGCGCGGGTGGCGTATCTGGCGGCTGGGGCGCATCAGTTGGAGGGATTGAGGGCGGTGACGCCGCCGTGGGTGGTGAGCCTGCCGGCGCAGGTGGCGGCGGTGCGGGCGCTGGAATCGCCGGAGTATTATGCGGGCCGTTGGGCGGAGACGGGGAGGTTGCGGGAGGCGCTGGCGGCGGCGCTGCGTGGGTTTGGGTGGCGGGTGCTGCCGGGGAGTGCGAATTTTCTGCTGTGCGAGTTGCCGGAGGATGGGCCGACGGCGGCGGAGGTGGTGCGGGGGAGTCGGGTGCGGGGGTTGTTTCTGAGGGATGCGAAGGCGATGGGGAGAGGGATGGGGGAGAGGATGCTGCGGGTGGCGGTGAAGAGTGGCGGGGAGAATGCGGCGATGGTGGGGATTCTCGGGGCGGTGCTGGCGGAGGTTGACGTGCGGTGGGTGGTCTGACAAGGATGGCGGGTATGAAGAGCCGTGCTGCGATTGTTGTTCTGCTGAGTTGTCTGGCGGTGAGAGCGGAGGTGCCGCTGGCGACGGGCGATACGTACCGGGTGGATGAGGATGGGGTGCTGGAGGTGGGGGTGGCGGAGGGTGTTAGTGCGAATGATGCGCCGGGGAGTGCGCGGGAGCCGGCGGCGGGGCTGGTGGCGGCTCCGCTGCACGGGACGGTGGCGCTGAATCCTGACGGATCGTTCCGGTACGAGCCGGCGGCGGATTTTTTCGGGCCGGATCAGTTCAGTTATCGGGTGTTCGGGGACCGGGCGGTGACGGCTTTTGTGATTGATCCTGCGAATTCGCGGCTGACGGTGGGGGCGACCCTGCGGGTGACATTTCAGGGTGTGCCGAGCATTTCGAGTGATTCGACGACGTCGGCGGTGACGGGGACGCTAGCGGCGGCGGTGGCACCGGGGAATGCGCCGTTCAGTCTGGCGCAGGTGACGGATGTGGATGCGGTGCTGAGGGATGCGGTGCAGTTGAAGCTGGGGATCGGGTGTCTGCCGATCATCAACACGTGTCTGGCGGGGATTCAGTTTGATGCGGCGGCGGGGGCGCTGGCGTTGAATCAGACGGCGGCGGGGGGTGTTAGTGCGGTGCGTGCGAACGGGGGATTTGATGTGGACGGGGCGCAGTTCGGGCTGGCTGGGGCTGGGACGATCAAGGGGACCGAGCAACTGGCGACGGTGCTGCCGGAGACGGGATTGCCGCTGGATTTTCCGCCGTTGCCGATGCCGTTCAACGGGCGGGTGACGGTGAGCGGGGGGAAGGTTAGGCTGGAGATGCAGATCAATTTCCGGGGGACGGTGTCGGTGGATGCGGAGACGAGCCTGGGGATCAGTGTTAGTGGAGTGATTCGGGGGGAGGCGGCGCTGCCGCTGCCGGCGGTGGAGATGTCGGAACCGGCGGTGGTGTCGGTGCGGGTGAGGCCGGTGAATGATGCGCCGGTGGCGGGAGGGGACGGGTATCTGGTGAGGGCTGGGACGGTGCTGGATGTGCCGGCGAGCGGGAGTCAGAGTGTGCAGACCCTGGTGGCGGCGGGGTCGGTGTGGAAGTATCTGCACAATGGGAGTGATCCTGGGCGGGCGTGGAAGTCGTGGAGTTTCAATGATGCGGGGTGGCTGAGCGGGGCGGCGGAGTTAGGGTACGGGGATGGCGGGCTGCCGGAGAACCGGGCGGAGGCGACGAATATCCGGAGTGGTGCGGCGCATGTGACGGCGTGGTTCCGGCGGGAGTTTCAGTTGAGTGATGTGAATGCGACGCGGAGTGTGCAGTTGGAGCTGCTGCGGGATGACGGGGCGGCGGTGTATCTCAACGGGTTTGAGGTGACGCGGCAGAATCTGGCGGCGGGGGCGGGGCCGAACACGCTAGCGTTGAGTCGGATC
Organism: Verrucomicrobiaceae bacterium; assembly: GCA_027483175.1. Lineage (GTDB taxonomy): Bacteria > Verrucomicrobiota > Verrucomicrobiia > Verrucomicrobiales > V1-33 > V1-33. The sequence continues at coordinate 25,976 of JAIXVE010000166.1, forward strand.
CCGAATGCGGACGAGACGCGGTATTTTCCGGCGGTGGTGCCGCCGGGGTTGCTGCTGGAGGGGAAGAACGTGCTGGCGGTGGAGGTGCACCAGTTTTCGACGACTGATTTTTTCAGCATTGTGCCGCCGGTGGTGGATCGGGCGGATGTGAGTTTCAATCTGCGGATGACGCGGGAGCGCGGGCTGACGGGAGTGCTAGCGAATGACCGGGATGTGGATTCGACGGGGCTGACGGTGTCGCTGGCGGGGCAGGCGGGGCGGGGGACGGTGGAGTTAGGGAGTGACGGGGCGTTCCGGTACACGCCGGAGGCTGGGTTTACGGGGACGGATTCGTTTATTTACCGGATCAGCGATGGCGGGAGCGAGCTGGCGCGGGTGGCGCTGATCGGGGCGGGGTCGGTGTGGAAGTATGAGGACAACGGGAATGATCTGGGGACGGCGTGGCGCGGGGTGGATTACGCGGATGGTTCGTGGGCGAGCGGGGCGGGGGAGATCGGGTACGGGGATGACAACACATTGGACGACCGGGTGGAGACGACGAAGCTGACGTATCTGCTGAGCGTGCCGCCGGTAACGACGTATTTCCGTCGGGCGTTTTCGCTGCCGGTGCCGAAGGCGATGGTGCAGGGGTTGAGGTTGCGGCTGCTGCGGGATGACGGGGCGGCGGTGTATCTGAACGGGGTGGAAGTGGTGCGGGACAATCTGGCGTCGGGCGCGGGATTTGATGCGGGGGCGACCCTGCCGGTGGAGGGGAGTGACGAGGGGCGGTATTTCGAGTATGTGATCCCGGCGGCGGGGATGGCGGCGCTGCGGGACGGGGTGAATGTGCTAGCGGTGGAGCTGCATCAGAATCTGAATGTGAGCAACGATGCGAGTTTTGATGCGGAACTGCTGGCGGAGGCGGTGCCGGGGGCGCGGGTGACGCTGAATGTTCCGGCGGAGGATCTGGACGGGGACGGGATGAGTGATGTGTGGGAGCGGCAGTATGGGCTGGATTTTGCGGTGCCGGATGCGGACGCGGATGACGATGGGGATCTGGTGGCGAACGGGGGTGAGTATGCGTGGGGGACGCATCCGAAGAACCGGTCGAGCCATCCCGAGTGCGAGGTGAGGGCGATGGGTGAGGGGAGGATGGCGCTGCGGGTGCCGACGGCGACGGGGCGGCGGTATGTGCTGCAGCGGTCGCGGGATTTGTCAGGATGGGAGGATGAGGGCGAGGCTCGGGACGGGACGGGGAGCGAGCTGGAATTGCTGACCCCGGTGAATCCTGCGGAGCGGTTCTGGCGGGTGCGGGCGGTGGTGCCGTGAGGTGATTACGAGTTAGGGAAGGGGGAGAAGAGAGCGGGGAGTTCGGCGGGATGGGAGACGAGGAGGCGGGCACCGAAGGCTTCGAGTTCGGAGGCTGGGCGGAAGCCCCATGTGACGCCGATGGGGAACATGCCGGCGGCGGTGGCGGTTTCCATGTCGGTGCGGGTGTCGCCGATGAAGGCGATGGAGGCTGGGGGGAGGTTGAGGGCGGCGGCGATTTCGAGGGCGGCGGCGGGGTCGGGTTTGCGAGGGACGGAGTCGCGCTGGCCGAGGACCGGGTGGAATTGGTGGGAGATGAGGTGATGGGCGACGCACTGGAGGGTGAAGTGGTGCGCTTTGTTGGAGAGGATGGCGATGGGGATGTGAGCGGCGGCGAGGGAGCGGAGGGCGTCGTCGATGCCGGGGTAGGGTTGGGATTTGAGGTTCCAGCGGCGGGCGTAGGCTGCCTTGTAGAGGTCGAGGACGGCGGTGACGGCGGCGGGGTCGTTCTGGACTTGTGAGGGGAGGATGCGCTGGATGAGGACGTGCATGCCGTCGCCGACGAAGGTGCGGTAGGCTTCGACTGGGTGGGTGGGGAAGCCTGCGGCGGCGAGGGCTTCGTTGGCGGAGTCGGCGAGGTCGTCGAGAGTGTCGAGGAGGGTTCCGTCGAGGTCGAAGATGGCGGCGTGGAGAGGAGGCATGGGGGATGAGGTGGGGTGGGGGGAGTGGTGGTGCAAGGGGTTGGGGAAAAAAGCGCGGGCGCACCCTGAGGAGGGTGCGCCCGCGGCGGAATGGTCAGGAAGACCCTGTGAGGAGGTCAGCTGATTTTGATGTCCCAGCCCTTACGGTAGTCCTTGGTGACCCACTTGTTGGCGGCTGGGTTGTTCTTGAACTGGATGTTTGGAGCATCCCATTCGAGAGCGCTGCCTTTGCCGACGCGGAGGGCGACATTGCCGAGGAGGATGGTTTCGGTGAATGGGGCGGCGTAGAGGAAGTTGGAGCCTGGGCTGTCCCATGGCTTGATGCCGAGGGCGGCGGCGCGCCACTCGTTCCAGTGGTCCTGTTCGTTGCCGCCGAGGGGGAGGCGTTCGAGGAGCTGTGGTGGGTTGCCGACTTCCTTGGCTTTGCTGAGCGGGAGGACGCGGGAGTTGTCGCCGTAGTCGCCGGATACGAGGAGACTGGCCTTGCTGCCGACGTAGACGTTGCCGCTCTTGGGGAGGTTCATCGGTTTGCCGTCTGGCATGGCGAGGAGTTCCTTGGGGATGCGGGTGTGGGCGAGGTCGGCGGCGTCGACGTCCTTGCCTTCGGCGTTTTTGAGTTTGCCGTCGTACCAGTAGACATCGAAGGCTGGGCGGTCTTTGCCGTTAGGGAGTTTACCGGCGGCGTAGCTCCATTTGATGATGGAGCCGAGGGGGAACTGGTCGTCGCTGTGGCCGTTGATTTCGAGGACTTCGACCTTGGTGGGGAAGCCTGGATTCATGCTCATGAAGATGCTGTCCATGGTGTGGCAGGCCATGTCGGCGAGGGCGCCGCCGCCGAAGTCGTAGAAGCCGCGCCATTTGAAGGGATGGTAGACATCCTTTTTGAAGGGGCGCATGGGGGCTGGCCCGATCCAGAGGTCCCAGTCGATGTTGTCGGGGACGGAGTCTTCGCCGGCTGGGCGTGGGCCGCCTTGAGGCCAGATGGGGCGGTTGGAGAAGCAGTGGATTTCGGTGACATCGCCGAGGAGGCCGCCGTTGACGAATTCGTAGATGCGGCGGTTGCCGTTATTGGCGTGGCCCTGGTTGCCCATTTGAGTGGCGACCTTGTATTTCTTGGTGCCTTCGAGGAGCTGGCGAGCTTCCCAGACCGTGTGGACGAGGGGTTTCTGGGTGTAGCAGGCCTTGCCGGCCATGAGGCCGAGGGCAGTGGGCATGTAGTGCTGGTGGTCCGGGGTGGTGACGACGATGGCGTCGTAGTCCTTTTCCTTGTCGAAGAGCTGGCGGTAGTCCTGATAGCCCTTGGCGTCTTTCCATGTGCCGAGGACGCCGCCCCATGAGTTTTTGTCGATTTCTGCGAAGCAGGTGCAGATATCGCCGGCGGTTTTGGCGGTGTTGACCTGGGCTCCGGCTTTACCGCCAGCGGCGATGAAGGCGAGGCGGAGTTTGTCGCCCTTGTTCTGGGCGTGGAGAATGTTGAATCCGAGAGCGCCGGTGGCGAGACCGGCGGACTTGATGAAGGATCGACGAGAGGTGTGGTTCATGGGATTGGAATCCTTAACGGGGGAGTTTGGTCAATGCGAGGCAGACAAGGTATGCCTGCGGGGGAAGAATTCAATCAGGCGGAGGGGCGGCGCGCCAGCGGTTTTTTCCCGGCATCACGGGAGACGGTTCATGGGGTGTTCATGTGAGCGGGGGGGCGGGGAGAACTTTTTTTGCGGAGGTGCAAGGTTTCGGAGGGAGCGGGCGAAGAAGCGGGCATGAGTACCAGAACAACAACGATGACATGCCTAGTGGGTGTCCTTGCCGCTGTGGCGGCGAGGGCGGAGACGATTCAGTTTGATGACCAGGTGCCGGGGACGGTGCTGGTGAATCAGTATCCGGCGGTGAGTTTTCTAAGTGGGCCGGTGGTGACGGCGCATGCGTATGTGAGCAAGTGGCAGTGCCTTGCGCAGGTGGAGCCGACGACGGCGAAGAGCACGGATGGTGGTGGGGCGGTGGGGTTGAATTTCGGGGTGCCGCAGAGCCGGGTGCGGTTGCGGGCGGGTTATGCGCTGGATCCGGGGGCGACGAAGGGCGGGCCGGCGACGATCACGGTGACGGCGTGGGGGTATGACAACAAGACGGCGACGTGGTATGTGGCGGGGACGAGTACGGGGACGGTGGCTGGGCCGGGGATGTTTACGACGATTGAGGTGTGTCGGCCGTTTACGGGTGACATTGCGGGACTGGACATTGAGGCGAGCGGGTCGCGGATCGAGCTGGTGGACAACCTTGAGTTTTTCAGTGATGCGGGATCACCGGTGTGGACGGTGAAGTTTGATGATGTGCCTGCGGGGTCGCTGGTGACGGGGCAGTATCCGGGGGTGCAGTTTACGGATGCGGCGCGTGCGGTGACGGCGGAATCGATGGGTGCGACGGCGGCGAGTGCGCCGCAGGTGGTGAGGGCGGATTATGGATCGGAGAGTCACACGCAGGATTTCAGTTTCGAGCTGGAGCCGCCGCAGGGGGCGGTGAAGCTGCTGACGGGTTATCCCGGGTCGGCGTGGGACGGGCATCCGATGACGGTGCGGGTGACGGCGTACAACAGCACCGGGGTGGAGTTAGGGAGGGTGGAGCGGACGTATGCAGCGGTGCGGCCGCTAACTGATCCGGTGTCGATCTGCCGGTGGGATCAGCGGGACATTGCGAAGGTGTCGGTGCATTTTCTGGGGGCGGGCGGGGTGGCGCGGAGTCTGGGTGGCGAGGAATGTTTTGATAATCTGCAGTTCGGGCCGGTGGATCCTGCGTCGCTGAATGACGGGACGGCACCGCAGGTGTACATTTCTGCGCCGGCGGGAGCGGATGTGAGTGAGGTGATGGCGACGCCGGATGACAACACGCGGACGTTTGCGCTGGATGCGTATTCGTTTGAGGACGTGAGCCTGGCGGAGATGTGGGTGACGCAGGAGAATGTGGCGACGGGGGCGGTGACGACGATTCCGCTGACGTTCACGCAGCGCGGGGAGATTCCGAGTTACACGCCGCCTGGGGGTGCGCCGGTGGCGGTGCCTGCGGGGTATGAGGTGCAGACGGCGACGACATTGATCACGTATGGGGCGGGGAGCTGGCGGTTCCGGGTGTATGCGAGGGACACGGCGGGGAATGTGTCAGTGGTGAGCGGGGCGAATGAGCGGGTGCGTTCGCTGGTGCCATTGGGGGCGTCGGTGTACACGCCGAATACCGGGGAGATTACGTTCATGGGGTTGGCAGCGGAGCCGTCGCTGGGGATGTCGTGGGCACCGCCGGCGTCGGCGATGGTGACTAACTATACGTTGAGAGGCGAGCGGCTGCATCGTGACAGCCGGGTGATTTTTGTGAGGGGGCAGAGCAGTGAGGCGCCGTGGAGCCGGGAGAGTTACATGGCACCGGTGGTGAGCGGGTCGCTGAGGGGTGACCGGACGGCGGTGGAGGTGATGATTCCGGGGGTCTGCACGAATATTGCGGCGAACGAGGGTGCGAATCAGTGGGAGATGTGGGTGAGGGATTTCTGGGCGCGGCCTGGAGCGGTGGAGTGGACGAAGCTAGGGAATGTGAGGGTGGGGCCGTGGTATCCGGAGATGTACGGGTATTCGTTTGCGAATGTGGGGGACAATTCGTTCGGGCTGGCGGCATTCGACTGCATCTACGGGAGGACGCTGATGTTCGGCGGCGGGCGGAGCGGGATCCGCAATCCTAGCCGGATGCTGTTTGCGCCGGTGGGGCTGCCGATTCTGTCGGAGGGGGAAGGGCATTGTTTCGGGTTCAGCATGACGGCTGCGCACATGAGGCGGGGCTGGCTGAATCCGCGGTTTTACGGGCGGCCGGATGCGGTGACGGCGAATGAGATTCCGGAGCTTGGGACGGACACTTACCGTGGTGGGGATCTGTTTGAGCTGGCGCTGCCGGGGAGTCTGTTTGCGCAGATCATGGCGTTTCACGGCGGGCAGTTGAGTGACGAGGTGATTCACCATGTGCTGGGGCAGATGAGCGGCGGGTTTTCGTGGCGTGGGAATCCGAATGCGACGCTGGAGCGGATCCGGGCGAATCCGCATGATTACATTGTGACGATGCTGTCGGTGGATGAGTTGTCGCGGTCGCATGTGCTGACGCCGTATGCGGTGCGGGACATTGACGGGACGACGTCGGAGATTCTGGTGTATGACAGCAATTTTCCGGGGAATCCTGCGGCGAGTGGGAATGGGAGGCAGAACTTCCTGCGCGAGGCTTGCCGGAACACGCGGATTCTGGTGAACCGGGTGACGAACACGTACAGCTATTGCCTGAACGATCCGTTCCGGGGGCCTCAGGGCACGTATCTGTCAGGGACTGGGTTGTATACGATACCGGTGAACATGTTCCTTGGCGATCGGACCCCGCCGGGGATCGCTCGGTTGTTGGGTCGGGCGCTGATGATGCTGGTGGCTGGCGATGCGCTGCCGCGGTATGAGGGGGCGGGAGGAGCGGTCGGGTTCAACGCGGATGGGTCGGAAGTGTACACATTGAGCGGGGCGTATGTGATGCCGCTGAGTGACGGGATTCCGGCGACTGTGGGGGCGTCGCCGTTCACGACGGTGGTGCCGGGGACGGGGATCGGGCAGATTGAGGCAAAGGTGCGATACACGGGGAGCACGGGGCATTTCTATGCGGCGGACAGCGGGGTGGTGTTTCAGTTATCGTCGACTGGGGCGACGGCTGGGGAGACGGATCGGGTGGTGATTGACCGGGCGGTGACGCCGCTGGATGGGGTGGCGCTGATTCCGGGTGGGAATGGGCGGACGTGGTATCCGAGGGTAGGGATTGAGAGTGCGGACGGGAGTGCGCTGGCGTGGCGGGTGCTAGGGTTGCGGCTGGAAGCGGGCGAGCGGGTGGAGTTTGCGCCGCGGACGGGGTCGGAGGGAGGCGGGGACGAATGGCTGGACTTGCGGAATCGGAGTGGGCGGGCGCTGGAATTCCGGCTAGTGCTGGAGCGAGGGACGGTGGCGTCGAGTGCGCCGGATGCGGCGAGTTACGGGCCGTTCACGATTCCTGCGGGGGGAAATGTGAGGCTTTATCCGCTGGCTGGGGGGCGGATGAATTATTCGGTCGATGCGAATGCGGACGGAGTGCCGGAGACGGTGGACGGCTTCAGTGGCGGGGCGCTCTACAGCGGGCAGGTGGCGGTGGCGGGGAGTGATTGCGACGCGAACGGTGTGCCGGATGCGCTGGACATTGCGGAGGGCCGGGTGGCGGACCGGAACGGGAATCTGATTCCGGATTCGTGCGAGAGTGCCCCTGCTGCGGTGGTGACGCTGGTGGCGGTGAACCGGAAGGCTAGTGGCAATGCGGTGACGCTGTCGATTGAGGGGACGCCTGGGACGACGTGGACGCTTGAGCGTTCCAGTGATCTGGTGAAATGGGCGGCGGTGGAGACGGTGACGATGACGGCGGGTGCGGTGAACCGGACGGTATCGGAGCCGGCGGATGCGCTGCGAGTTTTCTATCGCCTGCGGCACGACTGAACCTTATGAATGCGGGTGCTTCCGCGGGTGCGCCACGAGCGGCCCGCGGAAGCGCTCTTTTCTGATCTGACGATGACTGGACCCACTACTGAGACTGCCGGCGGAGCGGATGATTCGCTGCGGACGCGGCAGAGTCTGCTGACGCGGCTGAAGGATTGGAATGACCATGCCGGGTGGCGGGAGTTTTTCGACACGTACTGGCGGCTGATTTACAATGTGGCGAGGAAGTCGGGGCTGGGGGATCAGGACGCGCAGGATCTGGTGCAGGATGTGCTGCTGGGGGTGGCGAAGCAGATGCCTGAGGGGCGGTATGACAGGTCGAAGGGTCGGTTCAAGCAGTGGCTGTGCGGGATTGTGAGGCACCGGATTGTGGATCACTGGCGGAAGCACGGGAAGGCGCTGGCGCTGACGGGTCCGATGCCGGAGCGGGATTCGCAGCTGGGGGCGGGGGAATCGGATCTGGAGCGCGTGTGGCAGAGCGAGTGGGCGGCGAGCCTGCTGACGGCGGCGTTAGGGAGGGCTCAGGAGAAGGTGAGTGCGCGGAATTTTCTGATTTATGATCTGAGTGTGGTCCGGGAGACCCCGACGGCGCGGATCTGTGAGATGCTAGGGGTGAGTGCGGCGCAGGTGTTTCTGGTGAGGCACCGGGTGGGGCGGCTGGTGCGGAGTGAACTGCGGAGTCTGGAGGAAGGGGCATGACACGTCCTGGTGATGAGCCGCCGCAGATTCCGGATCACCGGCTGAGCCATGTGATCGGGCGGGGCAGTTACGGGGAAGTCTGGCTGGCGGAGAACGTGATGGGGGCGGGGCGAGCGGTGAAGGTGGTGAGGCGGGACACGTTTCAGTCGGCGCGGCCGTATGAGCGGGAGTATTCGGCGATCCGGCGGTATGAGCCGGTGTCGCGGAAGGCGGATGGCTTGGTGCAGGTGCTGCATGCGGGGCGGATGGATGAGGCGGGGTTGTTTTATTATGTGATGGAGCTGGCGGATTGTGCGCCGGAGACGGGGGTGAATGAGACGGCGGGTGGCGGGGTGTATGCGCCGAGGACCCTGGCGGCGGATCTGCGGCGGGCGGGGCGATTGCCGGTGGGCGACTGCATTGCGATCGCGGTGTCGTTAGCGGGGGCGCTGACATCGCTGCATGCGGCGGGGCTGGCGCACCGGGACATCAAGCCGTCGAACATCATTTTTGTGAATGGGCGGGCGAAGCTGGCGGACATCGGGCTGGTGAGCGAGCTGGGGGAGAGCCGGAGTTTTGTGGGGACGGAGGGGTATATCCCGCCGGAGGGGCCGGGGACGCCGGGGGCGGATCTGTATTCGCTAGGGAGGGTGCTGTATGAGGCGGTGACGGGATTCGAGCAGACGCGGTATCCGGAGCTGCCGGGTGACTGGATTGCGCACGATGAGGCTGGGGCGATGGAGTTTTTCGAGGTGGTGCTGCGGGCGTGCGAGGGTGATCCGGTGCGGAGGTATCAGAGTGGAGCGGACATGATGGCGGATCTGGCGCTGCTGCAGGGCGGGCGGAGTGTGCGGCGGGTGAGGCAGCTGGAGGCGAGGGTGGTGGTGCTGAAGCGGTGGGGGATGGTGGCGTTAGGGCTGGTGGCGGTGGCGGGAGCGGGGGCGTGGCTGGCGCAGTGGCAGGCGCGGAAGGAACGGCAGCTGAGGGAGCAGCAGGCGGTGCTGGTGTATGAGCAGGCGCTGACGAGTGCGCGGGCGGGGGTACACAGCGAGGCGGCGGATGCGCGCCAGACGATGCTGGAGAGTGCGCGGCTGGCGAACCGGTTCCGGCCGGGGACGTTAGGGCCGAGGAATGCGGCGATTGCGGCGCTGGCGCGGCCGGGCCTGGTGATGCGGCGGGAGTTCCGGGATGAATCGGGGCGGATGGATGGGGGTGGTGCGGCGGCGTTCAGTCCGGATTTCCGATTGATGACGGAGGTGGATGGCGAGCGGCGAGTGACGGTGAGGCGGGTGGCGGACGGAGGAGAGGTGTGCCGGATGAAGGAGCCGCTGGATCCGAAATGGCACAGCCTTGATTTTTCGCCGGACAATCGATGGCTGATCGGGCAGACGGGTGGGCAGGAGCTGCGGGTGTGGTCGCTAGCGGAAGCGGCGAGGTCGTTCACGATTGGGCGTGAGGTGCCGTGGCAGGTGGCGACTTTTTCGCCGGACAGCGGGTTGCTGGCGATTGTGTGGAATGATGGAGTGGGGACGGTGCATGATCTCGCGAGCGGGCTTGAGCGGAGAGCGTTTGAGGTGATGCCGCGCCCTGCCAAGCCGGAGGTGGCTACGTTCGGGTCGAGTCATGTGTTTGCGCCGGACGGCGGGAGGATCGCGACGGCGGTGTGGTTTCTGGGTGCGCCTGACGGGGGAGCGGTGAGGGAGGTCGGGCGGGTGATGGTGCATGATGTGGTGACTGGGGAGCGGCTGCATGAGGCGGAGCTAGCGACCGGGGTGGACGCGATTGACTGGTGTCCGCAGGGAGAGTGGGTGGCGCTGGCGATGGGTGACGGGGCGGTGCGGCGTTGGCAGCCGGGGGCTGATAGGGTGCAAGACTGGCTGGAGCATGATGCGAGGGCCCTGAGTGTGGATTTTCATCCATCGGGCGAGTGGGTGGTGACGAGCAGCTGGGACAGCACGACGAGGATCTGGAATGTGTCAGGAGGACCGCCGCTGATCCGGCTGAATGGCTGGGGCAGGGGATCGTTTTTCAGTGCTAGCGGGACCGTATTGCTGCATCATGATGCAAGCCGGGGGTTGCGGACTCTTTATGGATTGGAGACGTCGCCGGTGTGTCGGCAGCTGGCGGTGATGCGTGCGCCGGGGAGTAATCTCTCGTCATCGGCGATGCTGGATGCGGCGATGGATGGGGACGGGACGCTGGCGGTGGCGGGGCGTGATGGATTGTGGCTGCTGCGTGAGGGCGGGAGGGGATTGGAGTCGGCGGGACGGGAGTCGGCTTGTGTGAGGTATGCGGCGGATGGGTTATGGAGCGGGACGCGGAATGGGGTGGTGGTGCGGCCGCGGAGTGATCCGGCGAGTGGGGGGCCGGTGTCGTGGGCGGAGGGGATGACAGTGGATCACCTTGGGGTGTCGGCGGACGGGAAGCGCGCGGTTTTCAGCACGGCGAGCTGGGAGGTGGGGGTGTGGAAGGATGGCAAGGTGGGGGCGGTTCCTGACGGAATTGATTTTGCGCACGTGGCGATTTCGCCGGATGGGAGGTGGGCAGTGGGGGGAGGCCGTGCGGTGCTGACGAGGGTGTGGGATCTTGATGCGATGACGGTGGCGGCGGATCTGCCAGGAGAGGGTGCGTGGGTGCACGTGGCGTTTTCGGGTGACGGGCGGAAGATGGCGGCGGGTGATGCGCGTGGGTTGCGGGTGTACGAGGTGCCGGGGTTCCGGCTGTTATGGGAGTCGCGGCATCATGAGCCTGGGGGATTTTCGGTGAGGCCGGCGTTTTCTGCGGACAGCCGGATGGTGGCGGCGACGATGGAGATGCGGCAGCCGTGGCTGCTGGATGCGGGAACGGGGGAGGAGCTGGCGCGGCTGGATCATCCGTTTGCGGAGGGGATCACGCAGCTGTGCTTCAGTCCTGACAGCCGGAGGCTGGCGGTGCTGGGGACGAGGAGTTCGGTCTTTCTGTGGGATCTGGCGGGGCTGCGGGCGCAGCTGGAGAAGTTAGGAATGGCGTGGTGAGGGTCAGCGGGGAAGGAGGGAGAGCATGGCGTCGCCCATGGCGTGGCCGATTCTGGTGAACCAGATGGCGCTGCCGAGGTAGTGATAGGGATGGTCGCCGCCGGTCTGGGTCCATGCTTTGTTTTCCTTCCAGTGGGGGTACATTTCTTCGGCGGCCTTATCGACGAGGAGGTCGGTGCGAAAGGCGCGTACGGAGCCTTTGAATTCGGGAATGTCATTCATGGACAACTGGGCGTCGCGGATGGTGAGCATGGCACCGGAGGCGGGTTTGGAACCGTTCTGGCCCATGGCGGCGATGACGACGGGGAGTTGGGGTTTGGCGAGGTCGCGGCGCAGGTCGCGGATGAGGTGCTGGAGGTTGGAGGCGTACTCGCTTTCTGCGCCGTACTGGTCGTTCCAGCCCTGGAACCAGACGAAGCCTGCGATTTCGACGGGGCGGTCTTTGAGGGCGGGGAAGTTAGTGCCTGCTGAGGCGGTGGCGCTGCGGACTTCCTCGAGCATTTTCCGATAGGATGCACCGTATTCCTTCTGGATGTCTTCGAGGACGGGGAGTGGGTCCTTGCGGGAGTGCTTTTCGTTTTCCTTGGTGACTCGTTCGCGGGCTTGTTCGAGTTCTTTGGCGATGAGGTCGGCGGGGAGGCCGGCGGAGGGTGGGCGGAATTGTTTGAAGAGGGCGTGGCCGCCCCATGCGGCTTTGACGAGGAGGACGGGTTCGGAGAAGTGGTTGCCCATCATGGTGCCGAATTCGAGTTCAGCGCCGGTGCGGCCCGGGGAGCCGAAGCCGAGCGTGAGGGGGCCTTTGCGGTCGAGGAACTGGATGAAGACGTCATCGCGCTGGATCCACTGGTCGTCTTTGCGGAGGTGGGCGAAGAGGTCTTTGGTTTTGGGGTCGGTGGCCTGATGATTGAACAAGGCGTCGGGGGCCTTGCCTTCCATGTTGGACTGGCCGGCGAGGATGAAGAGCTTCACGGGAGGTTCTGCGGCCGCGAGCGGGGTGGCGGCGGTGATGAGAAGGGGGAGGAAGCGGAGGGAATTCACGGCGGGGTGGGGTGGAGGCGTTGAGGGATCAGTGTGGCTGTCGGGGCGGAGGTGTCGCCTACGGATGAGCGGCGGGGAGGGGCTGAGCGGGGGCGGCAAGCGGTCACTTGCGCGAGGGGCGTGCGGGTTCACTGTGGTGGGCATGAGCCAATCCAGTACCCCCGTTGCCACCCGAACCGAGACTGACACCATGGGCCCCATTGAGGTGCCGACGGACCGTTACTGGGGGGCGCAGACGCAGCGTTCGCTGAAGTTCTTCAATATCGGGAGTGATGTGATGCCGCGTGCGGTGATCCGGGCGATGGGGACGCTGAAGAAGGCGTGTGCGATGGTGAATTGCGATCTAGGCAAGCTGGCGGCGGACAAGAAGGATCTGATCTGCGCGGCGGCGGACGAGGTGATTGCGGGTGTGCTGGACGATCATTTTCCGCTGCGGATCTGGCAGACGGGGAGCGGGACGCAGAGCAACATGAACAGCAACGAGGTGATTTCGAACCGCGCGATTGAGATGGCGGGCGGAGTGATGGGTTCGAAGACTCCGGTGCATCCTAACGACCACGTCAACATGTCGCAGTCGTCGAACGACACGTTTCCGACCGCGATGCACATTGCGGCGGTTGAGGAGCTGACGCACCGATTGATTCCGGCGGCGCGGCATTTCCGCGATGCGCTGGAGGCGAAGCGGGTGGCGTTCAATGACATTGTGAAGGTGGGGAGGACGCACCTGCAGGATGCGACGCCGGTGACGTTCGGTCAGGAGTTTGGAGGTTATGTGTCGCTGATCGAGCGCAACATCGAGCGGGTGGAGCAGACGCTAGGCGGGCTGTGCGATCTGGCGATCGGGGGCACGGCGGTGGGGACGGGGTTGAATTCGCATCCTGAGTTTGCGGAGCGGGCGGCGGCGTGCATGGCGCAGCTGACCGGGCTGCCTTTCAAGAGTCACCCGAACAAGTTTGCGGCGCTGAGTGCGCATGATGAGTTTGTGTATGCGAGCGGGGCGCTGGCGTCGCTGGCGGCGTCGCTGATGAAGATTGCGAATGACATCCGCTGGCTAGGGAGCGGTCCGCGCTGCGGGCTCGGGGAGTTGTCGCTGCCGGAGAATGAGCCGGGATCGAGCATCATGCCAGGGAAGGTGAATCCGACGCAGAGCGAGGCGATGACGATGGTGGCGGTGCAGGTGATGGGCAACGATGCGGCGATCGGGTTCGCGGCGAGTCAGGGGAATTTTGAGCTGAACGTGTTCAATCCGGTGATGATCCACAATTTCCTGCACAGTGTGACGCTGCTGAGTGCCACGATGCGGAGTTTTGCGGATCACTGTCTGGAAGGACTGACGGTGAACCGGGACAAGGTGGACACTTATGTGAACAACAGCCTGATGCTGGTCACGGCGCTCAATCAGCACATTGGTTATGACAAGGCGGCGGCGATTGCGAAGAAGGGTCACAAGGAAGGCCTGAGCCTGCGGGAGGCGGCGGTGGCTTCGGGATATCTGACGGGAGAGCAGTTCGACGAGTGGGTGGTGGCGGAACGGATGACGCGGCCGTGATGGTTAGGGTGTGCCGCCGGCGGGGTGCCGGCGGCACGGGGGGGATTGGGAAGTGAGAAGTGGGAAGTGTGAAGTGGGGATGGGCTTTGGTGGCTGGGGGATGTGAACCGTCGATGGAGGGGATGGGTGCAGATGGGGGTTGGTAGAGGGTGGCGGGCAATTGGGAAGGTCTGGATGGGGTTAAGATAGAGAGTTAGGGATGCAAGGGTATGCGGCGTTCCTACAGAGCGCCTGGCTCGGGCGGGGTGGTACCCAGAGCGTTGCTCTGGGCTGGGATACGGTGTCCCGTTGGGACACGGGTCGGAGGTGAATCGCAAAGGTGAGAGAGGATCTCGGGCGAGATTGCCGGTCGGTCGTGGTTCAGATACAGGGATTGCCCGTCTTGCCTTAGCGCCTTCAGGTTTGAGGTCACAGGAAGGATGCCCGTGCCACTTTGCTTCAGAGCGATGTTTTGAACAGGCCTGTTCGTGGCAGGAGACAGAATGTGGTGGACGGGATTACGGGGCGATGCGTTTGTGGGGGGAACGATGACTGCGAAAGAGAGGAGACGACGGCTGTGGCGGCGGGGTGGTGTTTTGGCGTTGCTTCTGGCTGCGTACCCTTTGTGGGTGGTGGTGTTTACATGGGGCCATGTTCTGAGGTCGGATTTCGAGGGCGGCAAGAATGGCAAGCTGGATGCATATCGTCATGCGCTGGCGAGTGCGACGGTGTCCTACACCCTGGGTGTCTGGGCGGTGGAGGTGACGACGTTTGTTTTCGAGTCGGGCGGCAAGGAATCGAACGCGATGGATGTTCACAACAATCGGATTGGGGCATCTATTGGTGCGAAGGCAGGGTCGTTTTCCGAGATTGAGCCGGCGGTTCGCGATGCGGTGGCGAAGGGCAGTGTATCGGCTGGGCATGCAGGTCAGATCACGTGGCTTCCGGCGAGCAAATGGCGGGATGGTAAGTTCTGGTGAGGAGGTGACGGGGTTTGGTTTGGCGGGGCGGTGTGAGAGTTGATGCGGCGGAGTTGGGGTGAGGCGCGTATGGTTGGAGTTATGAAGGGAAACAGACTTACATTTCTGCGTTTTGGCCTGCTCTTGGGCGGGGTGCTGGCGTTCCCGTGCGGGGTGGCTGGGCAGATTCTGGAGTGGACGGCTTTTAATGATCAGATTGCGGGGAGTGGCACTGGGGTGAATGCGACGTCGTGGGGAGTGTTTGCGAATCCGAGTGGGGCGATGCGGCGGGTGACGACTGGGGAGGTGCTGCCGGTGGTGATGACGATCAGTCACAGTGGGGCGGTGAGTTCTGCGACGATGGGGGTACCGGATGCGGGGACGCCTGCGGCGGTGGTGTTTGGCGGGCAGATTGAGTGGGGGAGTGTGGCTGGTGAGGGGGTGCAGCTGGGGACGACGGCGAGTGCGACGTGGGTGATCAGCGGATTGGATCCGGCGCGGCGGTATACGTTTCGGGGGACGAGTGTGCGTGGGGATGTGACGTATGGGAATCGATGGACGCGTGCGGAGTTGCAGGGGGCGGTGAGTTTTGTGAATGCGCACACGGTGGGTGTGGCGACGACGGCGACGGTGGGGGCGCTGACGGCTGGGCAGGCGGCGTGGAACTCGGGGAACAATCGGGCGGGGGATCTGGTGGGCTGGGATTTGATAGATCCGGGCAGTGATGGGGTGATTACGGTGGTGTGTCGGCGTCATTCGGGGGCGTATCCTGCGGTGGCTGGGCAGGCAGCGGGGAACACGGAGACGCCGACGGTGGGGGGAGTGGGGTATGGGTTTCAGGCGATCCGGTTGGAGCAGTGGAATCCGGTGACGCCGCCGCCTCCGGTGGCGGTTGCGGATGCGGTGTCGGTGCATGCGGGGAGGAAGGTGAGGATACCGGTGCTGGCGAATGACACTGGGTTGATTGGTGGGGTGACGGTGACGCTGGTGGATCCTCCGGCGGGAGGTCGGGCGGTGGTGGGAGCGGATGGGAGTGTTTTGTTTACGGCTGGGGAGACGGACGAGGTTTTGAGGTATCGGGTAAGGAATGCGGGAGGGGATTCGAATGTGGCGGCGGTGACGGTGACGGTGAGTCGGGCGCTGCGGATTGCGCCGCGGGGATTTGTGGTGCCGGAGAATCCACCGGCGACGACTTGGGCGGTGGGAGCGGCGTTTGGGGGGCTTGGGTTCAGTCAGCCGGTGTGTCTGGCGTCGCCGCCGGGGGATGTGCGGCGGTTGTTTGTGTGCGAGAAGGGCGGGCGGCTGCGTGTGATTTCTGACGTGACGGCGGCGGTGCCGGTGGCAGCGACATTTCTGGATGTGGCGACGCTGCTGACGTCGCGCGGGGAGGCGCTGGTGACGAGCAGTGAGATGGGATTGCTAGGGGTGGCGTTTCATCCGGCGTATGCGGAGAACCGGCAGTTTTATGTGTTCTATTCGGTGAGGAAGACGGACGGGCTGAATTACGAGCGGGTGTCGCGGTTTACGGCTGATCCGGCGGATGCGGGGCGAGCGCTGACGACATCGGAGCGGATCCTGATCGAGCAGCGGGATGAGGCGACGAATCACAATGGAGGGGATCTGCATTTCGGGCCGGACGGGTACTTGTATGTGTCGCTAGGCGACGAGGGAAATCAGGATGATTCGCTGAACAACAGTCAGACCCTGACGAAGGATTTCTTTTCCGGGGTGTTGAGGATTGATGTGGACCGTCGGCCTGGGAATGTGGAGCCGAGTGCGCATCCGGCGGTGTTGCGTGATGGCGGGGTGGCGCGCTATGCGGTGCCGGTGGACAATCCGTGGGTGCACACCAGCCTTGGCGGGAGCTGGAACGGGGTCTTCAACGGGGTGGCGATCGGCAATCTGGCGACGGTGCGGACGGAGTTCTGGGCGACGGGGTTGCGCAATCCGTGGCGGATGTCGTTTGATCCGGCGACGGGGGAACTTTGGTGCGGTGATGTGGGCGGCAATCTGCGGGAGGAGGTGAATGTGCTAGTTCGTGGTGGAAATTATGGGTGGGCGTTCCGGGAGGGGACTGTGAATGGGCCGAAGAGCGGGTCTGCGCCTGCGGGGTTTGCGTCGCTGGCTCCGTTGTATAACTATCAGCGGGGGACGGGGACGTTTCAGGGGAATTCGATCACGGGCGGGGTGGTTTACAGGGGGAGCCGGTTCGGGGCGCTGGAGGGGCTGTATGTGTTTGCGGATTATACGTCGGGGAATGTGTGGTCGCTGCGGCGGAACGGAGCGGCTGCGCCGACGGTGACGCGGATTGCAGGGGAAGGGGGGATTGTGGCGTTCGGGCGGGATCCGTCTAACGGGGATGTGCTGCTGGCGGACATTGACAACAATGTGATCCGGCGGCTGACGGCGGTGACGGTGGCGGGGAGTTATCCGGAGACATTGACGGCGACGGGGTTGTTTGCGGATCTGACGGATCTGTCGCCGCAGCCGGGATTGATGGCTTACGAGGTGAATCTGCCGTTCTGGAGTGATCATGCTAAGAAGCGGCGGTGGTTGGCGCTGCCGGGGTTGGATGCGCGGATGGGGTGGAGTCGGGATGGGGTGTGGACTTTTCCGGCGGGGACGATCTGGGTGAAGCACTTCGAGATGGAGATGGAGCGAGGGAATGCTGCGACGCGGCGGCGGCTGGAGACGCGATTGCTAGTGCGGAATGCGGGTGGTGCGTACGGGGTGAGTTATCGGTGGAACGAGGCTGGCAGCGAGGCGTTTCTGGCTCCGGATGAAGGTGTGGATTTTCCGCTAGCGGTGACAGCGGGAGGACAGGCGGTGGTGCAGAACTGGCGGATACCGAGTCGCGCGGAGTGCATGGTGTGCCATACGGTGCAGGCGGGGTTTGCGCTGTCGTCGGGGACGCGGCAGTTGAATCTTGATGGGGATATCAACGGGTTCCGTGGGAATCAGATTGATGTGTTAGCGAGTGGCGGGTGTTTGTCCGGGAATCCTTCTGCTGGTGCGACGCTGCCGCGGCATGCGCGTCCTGATGAGACGGCGGTGTCGCTGGAGGGTCGGGTGCGTTCGTGGCTGGCGGTGAATTGCGGGTATTGCCATATGGCAGGGGGGACGGCTCCTGCGGGGTTTGATGTGAGTGCAGGGGTGCCGCTGGCGCTGACTGGGCTGTTGAATGGGGCGGCGGTTAACAATGGGGGAGACAGCCGGAACCGGCTGATTGTGCCTGGGAGCACGGCGAGGTCGGTGGTTTTCAACCGTGCGGCTGCGTCGGGTGGGTTCACGCGGATGCCGCCGATCGGGTCGACGGTGACTGATCCTGACGGAATGGCGCTGCTGGCGGAATGGATCGGGGTGCGGCTGCCGGGACGTGAGGATTATGCGGCGTGGCGGGCGGTGCGGTTTGAAGGGAGGCCGCAGGGTGATGGCGATCCGGCGGCGGATCCGGATGGGGACGGTGTCGGGAACCGTCAGGAGTTTCTGGCGGGCACGGATCCGCTGGTGGCGTCGAGTCGGCCGGGGGTGACCGGAGAGGTGGGAGCGGATGGGTTGACGCTGCGGTTTGGAGTGCCGGAGAATCGGTCGTGGCAGTTGGAGTGTTCGGCGGAGCTGGGCGGGTGGCGATTGTGGGAGGGCGGGGCGAATCACGGATTGCCTGCGGCGGGTGGGCCGGCGGCGGTGAGGGTGCCGTATGCGTTGCCGCGGGAGTTTTTTCGTGTGAGGTTCATGGAGAACTGAGGGATTGGGGGGCTTGAGGTTCGAGTGTCCGCGAGCGCCTTGCGCGGGTAGGTGGCGTTCTATGGAGTGTTGTACGGTGGCTGGCGGTCACCGACTGATTTCGTTATGGATTCGGGCTCTGGGAGCGGACGGTCGTGTTGGGAGAGTGGGCCGCGGCGAGGGGCGAAGGTTCGCTCGACAGAAGGCGGTAAAGCGTGCAGATAGAGACAATCATGAAACAGCCAGTTCCTGACGTCATTAGGGATGCGTGTCGCTCTGGGGAGGGCGATGGGGGAGTTCGGAATGCCGGGGTCTGCGAGGGGGAGACGGTGCTGCCTGAATCGGTGTAAGGGAAGATTACTCACCATGCGGAGGCCCAATCGAAAATGGAGGCTCGCTGCCGCTATCGCGGTGGTTCTGATTGGCTACAGTGCGCCGTATGCAATTTACCGGTTCATCTACCCGGAGGCGGTCCTTGAGTATGTCGGAGGGCATGTGATTCGACCGTCGTTTTTCGGCGGTGCGGCTCCCGTTCGGACTCCAGACTTCACCTTCGACGGTTATTCCCGTTCGTTTGGCACTTCGTTTCTGTCGGGAAGCTTTGTGTCTCAGAGTCTTGTGACCAAACTGGCTTCTCATACTGGATGGGACATTGCTGGCCGGCTGAATGACGGCTTCTACCCTTTGGCCCGAATAGATCACCTGCTTACGGGCCGCTACTGCAGATTCAATAACGTTGGATGGGTGCCATTTTCCACTAGGGCGGGCGCTGCCACAGCGGTCATGGAAATTGATTTCTCGGGTTCCGAGATTGGCGATTTCGAGGGCTTCATCAACCACCGACCATAAGCATGCGGTGACAAGCTTCAAATAATGAACGGCTTCGAGATGACGCCATGTGCTCATGCACCAGCGCTTGATCTCGGTCCGGTGGCCGCGGCGCGGAGGGGAGGGTTCGGTTCTGTCGAGGAATGGTTGGTGGGTGGGAAGAATAGTGGGCGGGAGATCAGGTGATTCGGGAGTTGATGGAGGGTGGGCTTGCGGTGATCGGTGAAGCTGTTGCGAAAATAACACCTCATGAGAAAACAAATCGCGGGAACGGTTTTGGAAATCTTGAGCTGCGGCATGATGCTGATGGCCGACGATGTGTCGGAGAAGGCGGAGAGGTCGGGGCCGGGGATGGTGCTTGGTGAGCCGCTGTGGCGATCGCAGGCGAGTGATCGTGAGCCGGTGCTGTTCATTCGGGAGGAGGGCAAGCAGCTGGCCACGGGGAAACTGTTGTTCATTCCGAGCGAAGGTTTCCAGATTACCCATCCGGATCTGAATATGAGGTATGAGGAGGGCAAGGACTACACCTGGAAGCCGGGCACGAACATCATTGAGCTGACGGTGACGTCGCGGATTCCATACAAGACCGCGGCGGAGATGATGCCGCCGGCGGGAAGCCCGAACATGTTTGCGACGGTGCTGCATTCCGAGGGACGTTTTTTCCACGATCTTCAGGTGCAGGTTTCCTACTGGCATAAGACGGACCCGTGGCCAGTGGATGTGAAGCCGCAGCCCGAGAGGCTGACGCGTGTGCTGACCAAGCTCAGAGCCAA